>JBAYTU010000040.1:0-32931 GCA_041675465.1 Terrimicrobiaceae bacterium
CCGCACCGAACCGTGGACCATGAAAGATCTGCAGGCGATCCCTGCGGAAAAAGCCCCCGCCCAGCCCCCCCCGGCACCATCCTCCCCGCCAACCGCCAGCCCGGAAGTCCCGTCGTCGGCTCCGGCAGTCCCGGCCGCCTGAGCGTTTCCATTTTCTTTTTCCGGAAAACGAACCATAGTTTTCAAGCTTTCTCCTTCATGAAGTTCCTGTTGCGCGCCATTCTGTTTTTGATCTGGATCACGGGAGCGGCGCTCCCCGCCCTTGCGGAGGAGCGTTCGGGGAACCTTTACTGGGCACCGCCGACGGTGACGGTCGGAGGCGAGAAGATCGACGTCCTGCTCGGGTTTATATTTTGGCTGACCATCGGGGTGTTCTTCCTGGTGCAGGCGGTCTACATATTTTACCTCGTCCGCTACCGCCGCCGACCCGGCCGCAAGGCGCACTACAGCCACGGCAACAACACGATGGAGTTCTGGTGGACGATCATTCCCACGGCGATATTCCTTTTCCTGGCCGTCTGGAGCAACCGGGTCTGGTTCGACCTGACGAAATCGACGCCGCCGCCGGATGCGGTGACCGTGGATGTCGTCGGCTACCAGTTTGGCTGGGACATCCGGTATGCGGGTGCCGACGGGCAGCTTGGGACCGCCGACGTGAAGCGGTTGAGCGCGGACAACAAGTTCGGCCTGGACCCCGCAGATCCGGCCGCCAAGGACGACTTCGTCTCAACCGAGATGGTGATCCCGGTGGGGAAAGCCGTGCATGTCCTGCTGCGTTCGCGGGATGTGATCCATTCGTTCTATGTCCCGCAGTTCCGGCTCTACCAGGATGCGGTGCCCGGGCGGACGATCAAGTGGGTGTGGTTCCGGACGACGCGGGCCGGGGAATTCGAACTGGCCTGCAGCCAGCTCTGCGGGACCGGGCACTACAACATGAAGGCGAAAATCCGCATCGTCCCGCAGGAGGAATACGACAAGTGGTATGCGGGCAAAGCGGCTGCGGCCGCCACAGCCGCGATTTTGGAACCCCCCGCCACCCTCGCGGCGGATTGAGCGGGCATCCCTCGTCCCCGTCGTTCAACCGCCCCCGCCGGTCGCGCCCGGAAGAAACGAAAACGAGACCGGGACGGAGCCGGTCACCAGCCGGTCCGTCGGCGTGAGCGTCCCGTCGGAGCCGTCGATTTTCATCGAGACGATCGCGCCGTCCTTTTGTCCGCCGATGACCAGCCATGCCCCCGTGGGGTCGATGTTGAACTCGCGCGGGATTTCGACCGTCGAGGGAGTGTTCCGGACAAACCGCAAATGGCCGCCGGGCTGAACTTCAAAAACCGTGACGCTGTCGTGGCGGCGGTTCGAGACATAGAGCCATCGGCCCGACGGGTGCAGGGCGATGCCCGAGGTGGTCGCACCTTCAACAAAATCCCCCTCGGGAAGCGTCGGAATGGTCTGCAACAACCGCAGCGCGCCGGTTTCCCCGTTTCTCTCAAACACCGAAACCGACAGCCCCATCTCGTTGTTCACGTAGAGGAAGCGGCCCCGGGTGCCGGGGACGATGTGCCGGGGACCGCTGCCGGGCGGCACCTTCCCGGAGGGCGGATCGGCAGCAGCCATTTTTCCGGGCCCGCCCTCGAAGCGGAATATCCAGACCTGGTCGGAGCCGAGATCGCAGACGTAGGCAAATCGTCCGTCCGGCGAGAGCGTTGCGGCATGGGCGTAAGATTGTTTCTGACGGGCCGGATCGGGACCCGAACCCGTGAAGGCGATGTTCGCCGTCGCGTCGCCCAGCGACCCGTCAGGCAGAACCGGAAAACAAACCGCGTTTCCGCCCGTGTAATTGGAGGCAAGCACATGCGCCTTGTCCGCCCAGACATGGCAGGTTCCCTTTCCGCCGGAGGGCTTGCTGTTGAGCGGGGCGAGCGAGAGGTCCTGGAGGATTCGGAATGCAGCCACCTCACCGTCACCCTGCTCGATGGCGGCGTAGAGGGACCGTCCGTCCGGCGCGGCGGCAAGAAACGAGGGGCTGTTGACATCGGCCACGACGACCGGCCCGGCCAGCTTTCCCGTTTCCAGGTCGAGCGAGCAGCGGAGGATGCCGACCTGCTTTCCCGGGGCGGAATAGGTGCCGACGTAGAAGGGGGTTTCGCGGGCGTGAAGCATGGTCATGGAGATGGCTAAAACCGGGAGGAATTCGGCGCGTGCAAACAAAACGGGGTTTTTCAGTGGGGCATCAGCACCCAGAGGAGGACCAGGCCGAGGACGATCCGGTAGATTCCGAAGCCCACAAACGTGTGGGTCTGAACATAGCGCAGGAGCCATTTGACCGCGATGAAGGAGACAACAGCCGCCACCGCCGTCCCCATCGCGAGCAGTGCCCATTCCTCGTGCGCGCCCGATTTCAGGCCCTTCAAGATTTTGTATCCGCCCGCCGCCAGAAGGGTGGGGATCCCGACCAGGAAGGAAAATTCCGTCGCCGCGACGCGGCCGGTGCCGAGCATCATCGCAAAAATGATCGTCGCCCCCGACCGCGAGGCTCCGGGGAACACCGCAGCCGCGAGTTGCGCGACGGCTACCGCGATCACCACGGCCCAGGAAATCTCCGCTTCGTCCGATTTCCCAGCCATCAAGACCTCGACCAGAATGAACAGGATGCCGCCCACGATCAAGGCTGCGGCAACGGGTTGGACGGTTTCCGGGAGCTCAATCCCCAGTTTGTCGATCACGAGCCCGCCGGCCACCGTGATCAGAAACGCCGTCAGGATTTTTCCGTTCAGCGCGAGGCTCGCCGGCTCACGCCAGCGGAGAAGCATGGCGATGCGGTCCTTGAACAGCGGGAGCACGGCCACGACCGCGCCGCACTGGATCACGACATTGAAAAGATCGGTCTGGTGGCATCCCAGCCAGTGCTCCGCGATCAGGAGATGGCCGGTGGATGAAACCGGGATGAACTCCGTGATTCCCTCGACGATCCCAAGGACAAGAACGGCAAGCCAGGCGGGCAGCACGGGAAGATGCTAGTGTTGTCGTCCGCCCAACGGATTGCGGGTTGTGTTGCAGGGGCGGTTGCGCCAACCGCCCACCGGCTTTCCACAGGCCCTTGACACAAGGGCCTCTACAACAGGCGATGTCGCACGATCGGGAAAATATGTCATCTGCTTGGCGGACGACACTAGATCGCGCTGTCGCCGACCTCTTCGGTGCGGATGCGGACCGCGTTCTCGATCGGCAGCACGAAAATTTTCCCGTCGCCGATTTTTCCGGTTTTGGCGGATGCGGCGATGGCGGCGACCGCCTTCTCGACCATGGCGTCGCCGACGACGACCTCGAATTTCACCTTGGGAAGGAAGTCGACCGTGTATTCGCTCCCGCGGTAGATTTCGGTGTGGCCTTTTTGGCGGCCGAAGCCTTTGACCTCGGTGACCGTCATCCCTTCAATGCCGATTTCGGCAAGTGCTTCCTTTACGTCTTCCATTTTGAAAGGTTTGATGATGGCCTCGATCTTCTTCATACGACGCGCATTTAGAGCCCTTGAATCGCACCTTGGCAAGCCTGATCGTTGAAAAGATAAATGAACCCCATCCACTGGCGCCGGTCACGGCTCGGAAAATACCTGCGGCACATGCCCCGGGTGAAGCATATCCGCGGCACGTGGCTGCACCGGCGGCTCGGCGACAGGCTCTTCCGCCCGGCCCTCTGGCACCCGACCCGGCGGCGGTTTGCAGGCGGGATGGCGGTCGGCGCGTTTTTTTCCATGATCCCGGCCCCGGGCCAGACGCTGGGAGCCGTGCTGATCGCGTATTTCACGCGCGTGAACGTTCCCGCCGCCGTCGCCGCCACATGGATCAGCAACCCGCTGACCATGCCGTTGTTCATTTACGCCCAATACCGCCTCGGGTGCCTGATCCTCGGCCACGGGCAAGCGGACGTTCCCACCCATGACATCGTCGAGATGCTCAAGCAGGCCCCCATCCCGTTCCTGGTGGGGGTGCTGCCCTCGGCCGCGATCCTCTCCCTGGTCGTCTACCCGTTGACGCTCCTGATCTGGGATGTCGTCGCCGCCCGCTCCGGGGCGCGGCGGAGCATCCGGGATTCCGGCGGACCGGGAATTTCCGGCAAACAAGGTGGCGGCCAGGAGCTTTGATTCTCGACAGGCGATGCAGGAAGCGGGTAAGCAATTTTCATGGAAATTTTGAGCGTCTTCTTCATCCCGGAGGTTTTTCTCGTGTGGACGTCGCTGGCAAAAACGCTCGGGCTGCTGGCGGTGATCCTCGGGCTCGTGTCCTACACCGTCTACGCCGAGCGCAAGGTCTGCGCGCTCATCCAGGACCGCGTGGGCCCGAACCGCGTGGGCATCCCGCTTACCCTGCTCGGGCTCAAAAAGGACATGCCATTTTTCGGGCTCGGGCAGCCGGTCGCCGACGCCATGAAGCTTTTGCTCAAGGAAAATTTCATCCCGGCGAGCGTCAACAAATTCTACTACTACATCGCCCCGAAGCTTTCGATGGTGCCGCCGATCCTCGTGCTGGCGGTGCTGCCGTTCGGCTCGGAGCTTTTCGGCGTCCCGATGGTCATCGCCGACATCAACATCGGCGTGCTCTATGTCTTCGCGGTGTCCTCGCTCGGGGTTTACGGGATCGTGCTCGCCGGGTGGGCCTCGAACTCCAAGTATCCGTTCCTCGGCGGCATCCGTTCCTCCTCGCAGATGATCTCCTACGAGCTCGCGCTCGGCCTCTCGGTGATCCCGGTCTTCATGCTCTGCGGGACCCTGAACCTTCCCGCCATCGTCGAGTGGCAGGTGCGGAACGGCTGGCTCATCGCGCCCTGGTGGCCGAAGGGCCTCGACTGGCAGATGCTTCTCAGCGGAAACGGCGGGGCCATCTGGGCCGCGTGCGCGGCCGGTTTCTCCTGGCAGCGCGTCGCCCTCTGGATCCCGATGCTGGTCTCGTTCTCCGTTTTCCTCGTCGCGATGTTCGCCGAAACGAACCGGCTCCCGTTCGATCTTCCGGAAGCCGAGCAGGAGCTCGTCGGCGGATACCACACCGAATATTCGGGCATGGGGTTCGCCCTGTTTTTCCTCGGGGAATACGCCGCGATGATTTCCGGTTCGGGCGTCATCGTCACCCTGTTCCTCGGCGGCTGGAGCCTCCCGCTCGTTCCCGGCGGCTCGCTGCCCGGCCTGCCCGGCGTCCTCTTCGGCCTCGTCAGCATCGGCGTCTTCTTCGCGAAGGTCTGCGCGGTTCTCCTCGTGTTCATCTGGGTCCGCTGGACGCTCCCGCGGTTCCGCTACGACCAGCTGATGAAGCTCGGCTGGTATTTTTTCTTCGAGCTCGCGCTGGCGAACATCTTCGTCGCGGCATTCGTCCTCGCCTACATCCGCTGACCCGCCCATGAAAGTTCTGCGCCCCACCGACCGCGGCTACGAAAAGGCCCTCGCGTCACTCGACCGCCGCGCCACGCCGGATCCGAAAGTCCGCTCCCTCGTCGCCGACATCCTCGCCGCCATCGAAAAGGACGGCGACGACGCCCTCCTCCGCTACGTGAAAAAGTTCGGGGGCCCGTCCCTCTCGGCCTCGCAGATCCCGGTCGCCCCCGCCGAAACCGCCCGTGCGATCGCGGAACTTCCCGCCCCGGTGCGGCGCGCGATATCCGCCGCCCGCGCGAACGTCCGCAATTTCGCCCGCCGCAGCCTGCGCAAGAGCTGGTTCATGAAGAACCGGCAGGGGGCGGTCGTGGGCGAGCGCTTCGACCCGTTCCAGCGCGTCGGGATTTATATTCCCGGCGGCAACGCGCCCCTGGTCTCCTCCGCAGTGATGACCTGCACCCTTGCCTCGGCGGCGGGCGTGCGCGAGATCGTGGCCGTGACACCGTCCGGAAAAGATGGCCGGGTCCACCCTGCCCTCCTCGCCGCGCTGGCCGGATGCGGAGCCACCGAAATCTACCGGGTCGGCGGGGCGCAGGCGGTGGCCGCCCTCGCCCTCGGCACCAAAACCATCCGCCCGGTCCAGAAAATTTTCGGCCCCGGCAATGCCTGGGTTGTCGAGGCCAAACGCCAGGTGTTCGGCCGCGTCGCCGTGGACCTGCTCCCCGGGCCCAGCGAGGTCCTGGTGATCGCGGACCACACCGCGAACCCGGCCTGGATCGCCGCCGACCTCCTCGCGCAATCCGAACATGGGCGCGGCAGCATCGCCATCCTCGTGACCGATTCCGCCAAAATTCTTTCGGCGGTCGAAAAATCCCTCGCGAAGCAGATCAAGCTTTCCAGCCGCCCGAAAGAACTCGCCGCCGCGCTCGGGAACGCGGCGCTGGTCCTGGTGAGGGACATGGATGCTGCGATCCGCCTCGCCAACGCCTGCGCCCCCGAGCACGTCTCGATCGCCACGGGCAGCCCGGGGGAAATCGCGCTGCATCTCACCACCTCGGGTGCCATTTTTCTCGGGGGGATTTCCCCGGTCGTCGGAGGCGACTTCCTCGCCGGCCCCAGCCACGAGCTGCCCACCGGCGGCGCGGGAAAATCCTTCGCCGGCCTTACGGTGGACCAGTTCCAGCGCCGGACGAGCGTGGTCATGTTCGACGGGCCCTCGCTGCGGGCGTCGCTGCCCTATCTCGAGACGTTCAGTGAGATCGAGGGGCTCGACGCCCACGGACGTTCCGCGCGGCTCCGGCTGGAAAAATGATCTGGAGAATCCGCGGTCGCGACCACGATCTTTCGCGGCGCGGATGGATCATGGGGGTGCTCAATGTGACGCCCGATTCGTTTTCGGATGGCGGCGCGTTCGCCTCGCCGGACGCGGCGGTCCGTCACGGGCTCGGCATGGTCTCCGGGGGAGCGGAAGTGCTGGACGTCGGCGGCGAATCCACGCGGCCCGGAGCCACCCCGGTCCCCGCAGACGAGGAAATGGCGCGCGTGCTCCCGGCCATCGAGGGTCTGCGGGCCACCGGGGGGGATTTCCTGATCTCGGTCGACACCTCGAAAGCCATCGTGGCGGAGGCGGCGATGGCCGCAGGGGCGGACATCATCAACGACGTCACCGGGCTCCGCAGCGATGCCGACATGTCCGGAGTCGTCGCCCGCACCGGGGCGGGCGTCGTGATCATGCACATGCAGGGGACCCCGATGACGATGCAGGCCGCTCCGCACTACGGGGACGTGGTCGCGGAGGTGGGGGATTTTTTTCGACAGGAGATCGCGCGGGCGGTAACTTCCGGAGTAGACCGGATGAGCATCGCCATCGACCCAGGAATCGGATTTGGAAAGACCCCGGAGCACAACCGTCTGCTGCTCCGCAGCCTCCCCGTGTTCTCGGCTCCGGGCCGCCCGATCCTCGTCGGCCTTTCCAGGAAGTCCTTTCTCGGCTGGATCGCCGGAAGCCCCCGCATCGAAGACCGCTTCTGGCCGGGGGTCGCGCTCACCAGCTTTTGCCGCGAACGCGGGGCGCGGATCTTCCGCGTCCATGATGCCAGACCCCACCGGGAGGCGCTTCGGATGACCGAGGCGATACTTGGCGATGGGTGAATCCGCCGGTTCATTTCTCCGGGACAACTGGACTTCGGGGGTGGAGATCGCGATCCTCGCCGTCGTCTTTTATTACACCTACCTTTACCTGCGCGGAACCCACGGCGCGCGGATCCTCATCGGCCTCGCCCTGATCTTCCTGACCCTCACCCTCGTCTCGCAGATTTTCAACCTCATGGTCATCGGGTGGCTCCTGAAGAGCTTTTCGTTTTTTCTGGCCATTGCGCTCGTCGTGATCTTCCAGCCGGAGTTGCGCCGGGCCCTCACCGAGCTCGGCAGCCACCACTTTTTCACGTCGGCCTTCGAGGAGCGCGAGACGATCGAAGAGATCACCGACACGGTCTTCGAGCTCGCCAGCAAAGGCTTCGGGGCCCTCGTCGCCATCGAGCGCGAGCTCAGCCTCAAAACATTGGTCGAGACCGGGGTCCGGCTCGACAGCGAGTATTCCAAGGAGCTCGTCCTCACGCTCTTCCAGCCCAAGACCGTCCTGCACGACGGCGGCCTCATCCTCCGCGGCGACCGCATCGTCGCCGCCGCCTGCATTTTTCCGCTCACCCAGCGCGAGGATCTCGACCGCAACCTCGGCCTCCGCCACCGCGCCGGACTCGGCATCAGCGAGGAGTCCGACGCCGTCGCAATCGTGGTTTCCGAAGAGACCGGCCAAGTCTCGATCTGCCACAGCGGACTCATCGAGCGCAATCTGGGCGTCGAAAAATTCCGCCGCCGCCTCAGCCAACTCCTCCTGCATGACAAATATGAAAGAGATCGTCCTGAACAACTGGAAAGCGAAAATCACCTGCCTGATCCTGGCGTCCGCCCTCTGGTATCTCATCAAGCAGAACGTGGACCGGACAAGGTTTGAGTTCCCCCGCGACCGCGCCAACGAAATCTCCAGACTTCTCCCCCCGGAAAAAACCAATGAGCCAGCACCAACGAAAACTCTTCGGCACTGACGGCGTCCGCGGCGTTGCCAACATCGAGCCCGTCACCGCCGAGACCGCGCTCAAACTCGGACGCGCCGCCGCCCACGTCTTCACCTCGCTGGGTGGCCCGATGCACCACCCCGGCAGCCGCCGCAAAGTCGTCCTCGGCAAGGACACCCGCCTCTCCGGCTACATGCTCGAAAACGCCATGGTCGCCGGCCTCACCTCGCTCGGCGTCGATGTCCTCGTCATCGGCCCCCTGCCCAGCCCGGGCGTCGCCTACATCACGCGCTCACTCCGCGCCGACGCGGGCATTGTCCTCTCCGCGTCCCACAACCCCTACGAAGACAACGGCATCAAATTTTTCCGTCACGACGGCTACAAGCTCGACGACGAGATCGAGGCCCGGATCGAAGGGCTGGTTTTCAGCGGCGAGATCGAAAACATCCGCCCCACCGCCACGAACATCGGCAAGGCCTACCGCATCGACGACGCCCTCGGGCGCTACGTCGAGTTCGCCAAGCAAAGCTTCCCGCGGGGCCGGACGCTCGAATCGCTGCGCATCGCCGTCGATTGCGCGAACGGGGCCGCCTACAAGTCGACGCCCTGCATCCTCCGCGAGCTCGGGGCCGACGTGGTCGTCTGCCACAACCAGCCGAACGGGACGAACATCAACGCCAACTGCGGCAGCACCCACCCCGAGCAGATCCAGCGCTTCGTCAAGGAAAGCCACGCGCACATCGGCATCACCCACGACGGCGATGCCGACCGCGTCCTCCTCTGCGACGAGAGCGGGGAAGTGGTGGACGGCGACGAGATCCTCGCCATCGCCGCCGTGGATTTCCTCGCGCGCGGATGCCTCGCGGGAAAGACCCTCGTCTCCACGGTCATGAGCAACTTCGGCCTCGACGAAACCCTCGCCGCCCACGGCGGACGCCTCCTCCGCACGAAGGTCGGCGACCGCTACGTCATCGAAGCCATGCTGCGCGAGGGATACAATGTCGGCGGGGAACAGAGCGGGCACATGATCTTCCGCGACTTCGCCACCACCGGCGACGGCATCGTCAGCGCCCTCCAGATTCTGCGCGTCATGACCGATTCCGGCAAGCCCCTCAGCCACCTCAAACAGGTCCTGAAAAAATTCCCGCAGGCCCAGCGCAACCTCCGCGTCCGGGAGAAGCCCCCCCTGGAAACATTGCCCGCTGTCCAAAAACTCCTCGCCGAGGCCGAATCCCGCCTCAACGGAAAAGGCCGCGTTCTCCTGCGCTACAGCGGCACCGAACCGAAAATCCGCCTTCTCATCGAAGGGCGGGAGCAGGCGGCCATTGACGCCCACGCCGACAAAATCGCATCCGCAATCCGGGAGGCCATCGGCGAAAGCACGAGGACCTGACTGAGCCGTAATTCATCTTGTTTCACATGAATGACAGCCGGTGGACCGCGCAACCCGCCGGGCATCCGTGGAATGGCATGCCTTGGTATTCCCTCGAACCCCGCGGCATCCCGATGCTGGAGGAAAATATCCTTCTGCCCGCAAAGTGCCTTGGAACCGCCTCAGGCCGGTGCGCGAAGGATTTTCGTTCCGTTCGCGATGTGGCCCGGCTCCGGTTCGACGAGGGGCTCGGCCATCGTCCCTGGGATTTTAAGGCGGTGGAGATCCGTGTCGCGCCGCCCGGACGCGGACGGTTCCGGAGTTTTCTGATCGATTTTGGAAAAACCGTCGTCGGCAGCTTGGGCCTGGAAATTTCCGGCGCGAAAGGCGGTGAGATCCTGGATGCGCTCCATGTCGAGACAATCGACGAAGCGACGCTGACGCCCCACTTCGAACCGGACAAACACTGCCGGATGGCCTTCGGGCACCGGCTCATCTGCCGGGCCGGAGAGCAAACGCATGTTTTCTATCACACCTTCGGGTTCCGATACATGGTGCTGACCCTGCGCGACAGTGCGGGGTCATTGACCGTTCGCCCATATCTTCGGACGACGGTTTACCCCTTGGAGCAACACGGTGCCTTCCACAACTCGGATGCCGCGTTGGAAAAGATTTGGGAAACCTGCGCTTGGACGCAGCGGGTGTGCAGCCTGGACGCCTATGTGGACACGCCGTGGCGGGAGCAGGCCCAGTGGTGGGGCGATGCGCGGGTGCAGGCGAAGAACACGTTCTTCTATTCGGGCGACACGCGATTGTTCCGGCGGGGAATCGCGCAGATCGCCGCCCAAACACTTCCCAACGGCCTCACCTACGGGCATGCGCCCACCGTTGCGCACGGTTGCATCCTCCCCGATTTCACCCTGATCTGGCTGATCACGCTTTGGGACTACTCCTGGCAGACCGGATCACCGGAGCCTTTCCTCGCCCACCAGGAAACCATTCGCGGAGCCTTGAAGTATTTCGAGGAAATGACAAATCCGCAGACGGGGCTCGTCGGCTGTGACAAGCGCTACTGGCTCTTTCTGGATTGGACGGGAATTTTCAAGGACGGCTATTCCACCGTCTATAACCTGTGGCTGCTGGTCGCCCTCGAAAAGCTGGTCCCGCTGTTCCGCACGACCGGCAAACCGGCGGAGGCCCGGAGATTGGCCGCATGGGCGGCGCGGCTGCGCAAGTCGCTTGGGGCGCTCGCCCGGAAGGATGGCCTTTTGTGCGACGGCCTGACCTTCGATGGAAAACCCGTGGCGACAACCTCCATCCATTCCCAAACATTGGCGATCCTTGCCGGGTTTCAGCCGGAGCACAACGCGGCGCGCATCGCCAAAATCCTGCTGCCCTTCATCCGCCGCGAAACAACCCCGGAGATTTCCCCTTCCTGCTACTGGATCACATATGTCTTCGAGGTGCTGACGGCGGCGGGCCACGGGGCGGAGGTCGTGGATTTCATCCGGGAAAAATGGACGCCGATGGCCGCGCATGGAACCACCTGGGAGGTCTTCGCGCCGCGCGTTGGCGATGAAAGTTTTTCCCATGCCTGGTCCGCGCATCCGCTTTACCACCTCATGCAGGTCGTCGGCGGCATCCGGCAGAACGCGGCGGGCTGGAAGGAGATCGTTTTCCAACCGCACTTCATCGGCGAGGAGGCGGATGTCACCGTTCCGACGCCTCTTGGGAACATTCGCAGTGTTTGGAAACGGGAGGACGGTGGCATCAAGGTGAGCCTGTCCTTGCCCGAGGGGATTTCGGCGGCAGTCCTGCTCCCCGGTCTGAAGAGTCGAAAGGTGCGAAATAATTTCAGTTGGGTTCTGGACAATACGTCAAAGCCGCTCTCGGGCTAAATTTGCTTCTCGAAGCTGTGGATCTGGCGGGCCATTTTGGCGACGAGGGCGGTCCAGCCGGTCTGGTGGCTGGCCCCGACGCCGGCCCCGTTGTCGCCGTTGAAGTATTCGTTGAAGAGGAGGAGGTCGCGCCAGTGCGGGTCGTTCTGGAACAGATCGACCCCTCCGTTGAACGGGCGTCGACCGTTCTCGCCCCGCACGAAAATCCCGACGAGGCGGCGTTCGAGTTCGAGGGTGATGTCCCACAGGTTCATCTCGATGCCGCTGCCGGACGGGAATTCCACCTTGAACGTGTCGCCGAAATAGAAGGCGAATTTTTGGAGGGCCTCGATGAGGAGGTAGTTCATCGGCATCCAGACCGGCCCGCGCCAGTTCGAGTTGCCGCCGAACATGCCCACCGGGCTGTCGGCCGGGGTGTAGCAGAGGGTCTCTGTTTTTTCGCCTTCGGTGAACGTGTAGGGGAGGTCCTTGTAAACGCGGGAGAGGGCGCGGATGCCGTGGGGCGAGAGAAATTCCTCCTCGTCGAAAAGCCGTTCGCACAGCCGCCGCAGGCGCTCGGGCGGAACCAGCGACACGAGGAGGCGCCCGTCCACCTGCCGACCGATGTGGTGAAGCTGGTCGAGGAGGTGCGGACGGTGCCTGGCGAACCACTCGATGCGCCTGCGGAGAAGAGGAAATTGCCGGGCGGTCTTCGAGTCGAAGCTCTCGACCGCGAACAGCGGCGTGAGGCCGGCAATCGAACGCGTTTTGAGGTAGGCGGTCGAGCCGTCCGGACGCTTGAGCACGTCGTAATAAAACCCGTCCTCGTCGTCCCAGAGCGCGAAGCCGCCGGAGCCGACGGCGTTGACCGCAGCGGCGAGGTAGATGAAATCGTTGAGAAATTTGTCGGCGATGTCCTCGTATTCGGGCTCCCCCTTCGCGAGCTCAATCGCGATGTTGAGCATGTTGAGGCAGAACATCGCCATCCAGGCCGTGCCGTCGCTCTGCTCGATTTTGCTGCCATCGGGCAGCGGATACCTCCGGTCGAAGACGCCGATGTTGTCGAGCCCGAGGAACCCGCCCTCGAAGACGTTGTCGCCGGTCTGGTCCACGCGGTTCGCCCACCACGAATAGCCGAGCAGGAGTTTGTTGAAGGCCTTCTTCAGGTAGGAGAGATCCCCCTTCCCGGTCATCCCCCGCTCGATGGAATAGATCCGCCAGCTCGCCCATCCGCCGATCGGCGGGTTGGCGTCCGAGAGCGCCCACTCGTAGGCTGGCTGCTGCGCGCTCGGGGAGGTGAAGCGCTCGCCCCGCAGGAGCATGCTCTGCTTTTTGGCGGTCGCGGGATCGGCCACGGTGAAGGCCACCGACTGGAACATCAGATCCCATGCGCAGAAATACGGGTATTCCCAGGAATCCGGCATCGAAATGACATCGTGCGCGTGCATTTCCTTCCAGAAACTGTTGCGTCCGGTCCAGCGCTCGGACGGCGGAGCCGGCATCGTGGGGTCGCCCTGGAGCCATTGGATGACGGGATAGTAGTAGAATTTTTTGCACCAGAGCAGGCCCGCCAGCGCGCTGCGCTGGACGAGTGCGAGCTCGGCTGGCATGCCGGGCGAGCGGAGATCATAAAACTCCGAGCACTCCCCCCCTCTTCGCTGAAAAAGCTCGTCGAAGGCCCGGCCGAATGGCTCCGGTTTCGGCGGGCGGCACAGGCGGAGGCGGATCGTCCATTCCTCGCCCGGCGCGAGCGTGCGGCGGTGGATCGCCGCCCCCTTCGTCCCGGCGTGAGCGGGGTTCACCGCATCGGCCCTGCCGTCGACCAGGTAATCGTGGAACCCGTCCTTGAGATACGGGGCCGGGTTCTTTGCCCCGAACAGCCGCGCGGCATTTGTCTCGTTGTCGGTGAAGACAAACTCCTCCGCCGCGTCGCAATAGAGGTGATATTCCGGCAGCCCCCACGGGTGCGCGATGATCGCCCGTCCGTGGGGCGCGAGGTGCATTTCCGGCTTCGTGGCATCCGCCTGCCCCCACGACCAGGTGTTCCGGAACCAGAGCGTGGGGAGGACGGTCAGCGGCGCGGGGTCCGGACCGCGGTTGATCGCGCGGACCCGGATGCCGACGTCCTCCGGGTTTTCCTTGGCGTATTCGACAAAAACATCGAAATACCGGCTCTCGTCGAAGATGCCGGTGTCGACGAGCTCATACTCCGGCTCGGCGCGGGACCGGCGGGCATTCTCTCCGACAAGATGGTCGTAGGGAAATGCGGCCTGCGGGTATTTGTAGAGCCCCCGCATGAAGCTGTGCGTGGGCGTGTTGTCGAGGTGATAAAAATAGTCCTTGAGATCCTCGCCGTGGTTGCCCTGCGGGTTCGAGAGCCCGAACGGACGTTCCTTGAGCATCCGGTCCTTTCCGTTCCAGAAAGCCGGCGCGAAGCAAAGCCGCCCGTCCGAATCGCTGATCCCGAGAAGCCCGTCCTCCCCCCAGCGATACACCCGGGATCGGGCGTGCTCGTGCGGGAAAAATTTCCACGCATCCCCGTCGGCGGAATAGTCCTCGCGGACCGTCCCCCACTGGCGGTCGCTGAGATACGGCCCCCAAAGCCCCCAGGGTTCGTTGCCCGTGTCACGCGCGGCCATCCGTCGCGATTCGGCGTCGTCTGGCATACAGCTTGTTTTCAGCGGGAGAGGTCGCCCTGGGTGAGGAGCTTGAAGCCCTCTCCGGCGAGAACCGAACTCGCGCAGTCGTTGTCGTCCAGATGCATCGCCAGGACCGCGCGGTCATGCGGCCTGACCAGCAGCGGGTAACTGAAATACACGTTCACCTCCGCCATCAGGAGGGCGGCGAGGACGCGGGCGAGATCGCCGGGGCCTTCCTCCATCTCCACCACGAGCAGCTCGCAATCGCTGTGGGGGATGTCGTGCTCGTGGAAAATTTCCGCGACGCGCTCCGGGTCGCTCACGATCATCCGCCCGATCGCCGACTCCGAGGAATCCTGGATGCTGAGAGCCAGGACGACAACATGGCTCTCGTTGAGGAGCTTGACGACCTCCAGGAGAGCCCCGACTTTGTTTTGGAGAAAGACAGAGAACTGGCGGACCTGCGGGGTGTTGAGTTTCTCGGCTGTTGGCAACGGCATGGTCACTTGTAGGAATACACCAGACAGAAATCCGCCTTGTCTCCCTCGACAAGATCGAGACGGACAAAATACCGCCCGCTCGCGTCCGGGATCAGCCCGGCGGCCGCAGTCGAGCCATCCTGGTAATCCTTTCCCTCCACCGGCCGACCGTTCTCGTCGAAGAGCGTGACAGACAATTTTCGGGCCGGGGCCAGGGCGGCGGCGGAAAACCAATACGCGTTCCCCGAGAAGAGATTCACCTCGAGGATTTGCGGTTTGCCGCGCTCCAGGACTCCCGACAAGTATCCGTCGCGGATCTTGAACCCGTCGTTGGCGAAAGCGCTGGCAAGCTCCAGAACCTTGCTGCGGGCCGTGCTGCGGTCGCGGGAGTCCGGGGTGTCCTGGGCGGAAAGAATGGAGGCGGAGAGAAAAAAGACGAGGAGCGGCTTCATGGTTCCTTGTTTCCCTTGGTGATTTCGTTCACGAGCGAATCCATGACGGAAGCGACCCCTTTCACCGCCTCGGGGCCGGGCGGAGTGCGGTCCCTGGTATGCACCAGGTCGAGCGTGGCCCGGAGTTTTTGTTCCACCTCCACGATCAGCGGCTCCTTTCGCATGCGCTCGGGCATTTCGCCCAGCTCGGCCAGCAAATATTCCACGATTGCCGGCTGGCGGAGAAGCCCGGCGAGCCCCGGCGTGTAATTTTTCGAGACGAAGTCCGCCGCCACCTGCGTCCCGCGGGTCCATGCCCCGACGGTGACGAGGATTACGAGGTCTTTGTCCTTTTGTTCCGCCATGGAAAGTTTCACTTCGTTCTGGGTGGCTTCCAGCTCCTCGCGGAGGGCGCTCCAGTCGTTGTTCTCCGCGAAGTCGTTGATGCTGTTTCCCCGGCTGATCGCGCTTTGGCTGACGTTGAGTTTCTTGGCCAGATTGATGATGTCCTTCCCCGTGTTCTTGACGCCCTGTCCGTCCTGGGCTTCCACGGCGATGTATCCATCGGCCACCAGGACCCCGAGCATGAGGGCCATCTGCTCGCGGCTCGAGGTGGTGCCTGCGGCCTTGGGGGCGAACATCTGGGTCCAGTTCGGCTGCCCCTGTTCATCCAGCGCCGCAAAAAACTCCCCCGGGGTGGGAATGGTGATCGATTCGGAGAGGATCGCCCCCTTGATTTGCTCTTTTGTCAGCGGCTCGGTCGCCGCCAATAGTCCGGCCGAGAGAAGGACGACCACGGAAATGGCGCTGCGGGATGACATGGGGAAATTTTCTACACCCTCGTCCCGGATATTGCCAGCGCCATTCCACAATCGGAGGAACCTGTCCGTTCGGAAAATATTTTGAATTTCGCGCAGGACTGGACTAGCGGATTCCCTTCAAGCCTCCCGCGGAGCGATGATGGGCCGCTCCATGATTCAACCGACCACGTTTTGGCACTGCCCGCGCAGGAACGACCCGACATTCCGCACTGCGGTATCGAGCAGCCGCCGCCGCGCCGCAGCGGTGGCCCACGCGAGGTGGGGGGTGATGATGCAGTTTTTTGCGCGCAGCAACGGGTTGGCGGCATCCGGCGGCTCTGTGGAAAGAACGTCCATCGCCGCCCCGGCCAGGCGGCCCTCATTCAAGGCGGTGGCAAGATCCGCTTCGTGAACCAGCGGACCCCGGGACGTGTTGATCACGCAGGCCGAGGGCTTGCAGAGGGCCAGCGTGGTCTTGTTGAGGATTTCCCGGGTCTCCGGGACAAGGGGGCAATGCAGGGAAATCACGTCACTCGTCCGCAACAGATCGGCGAGCGCGGGCGCGCCGCTGCGGCTCGTGACGGAGATCGTTTTCATTCCGGCGGCTTCACAAAGCCGGGCGAAAGCCATCCCGATGCGCCCGCATCCGATCAACCCCAGGGTGAGTCCATCGAGTTCCACCAGGGGTTGCCTCCGATAGGACCAGTCGGGACTCCGGCTCCATCCCCCGGCGCGCACATCGGCGGAATGGAGGCCCACGCCATTGGTGAGTTCCAGCAGCAGGGCAAAGGCGTGTTGGGCGACGGACATCGAGCCGTAGTCCGGCACATTGGTCACGACGACGTTCCGGGAGCGCGCGGCGGCAAGATCCACGACGTTGTATCCGGTGGCCAGGACCCCGATGTATCTCAGGGCGGGCAAATTCGCGATGGTGCCGGCGGAGAGGGGTGTCTTGTTGGTGAGGAGAATTTCGGCCCCCGCTGCGCGCGCGAGGACTTCGTCCGGTGCCGTGCGGTCGTGGATCGTGCAATCTCCCAAGGCCTCGAGAGCACTCCAGGGCAGGTCGCCCGGATTGGTGGCGTAGCCGTCAAGAACAACGATTTTCATGGGTGGACGCCGAAAGGGCCGCGTCGCCGTGACGCCTACCAAACCCAGATGTGTGTATCAAGGACAATCACCCGGCAGCCTCCCAGTCAGCAGCCAGTAGCGGGAAGTTCAAAATGCCCGCAACCCCTGTATTTATGAACCTCTCCGTCTTTTTGGTCCCTCGAAGTTCAGTCTAGAAAACGCGCGGTTCGCCCTCGTTGAGGAGACAGATTCGGTCCGCCAATTTGAGGGCGGCGGCGTGTCCCATGAGCCGTTGGGGAGGTTCGTGGAGCGGTTCGTAGCTGAGGCGAAATGTGCCGAAATGCATGGGCACCATTGTTTTTGCATTCAACTCCACGAAGGCCTTCAGCGCCTGTTCGGGGTTCATATGCACATCCCGCTTCGTGGGCGCGTCATAGGCCCCGATGGGCAGGAGCGCGATCTCCACGGGCAGCCGCCCGCCGATTTCCTTGAAGCCCTCGAAGTAGGCGCTGTCGCCGCAGTGGAAAACCGAACGCCCGCCATACTCGACCAGAAACCCGCCGAACCCCCTGTGGTTGTCGTGCAGGATCCGCGCGCCCCAGTGCCGGGCGGGCGTCAGCGTGATCTTGAGCGGGCCCAGCTCGAAGGTCTCCCAGCAACGCAGTTCCTCGACATGGCGGAACCCGAGCCCGTGAACGAGGCTGCCGACATGCTCGGGCACCACGATCGGCTGGTCGCTCGCGACCGCGCGGAGGGTCTTGCGGTCGAGGTGGTCGAAGTGGGCGTGCGTGACGAGCACGAGATCGATCGCGGGGAGATCGTGGATTTCCAGGCCGGGCTGGCGGATGCGTTTGATGACTTTCAGCCACTTCGCCCAGTTCGGGTCGATCAGGATGCTCTGCTTCGGGGTCTGGATGAGAAACGAGGCGTGCCCGATCCACGTGATGCAAATTTCGCCGGTCCTGAGTTTCGGGAAAACCGGTTTGAGCTTCTGCCCGTGGCGTTTGGTGAAGAGTGACGGGATCACGACTTCCGCCAGAAAATTCCGCTTGTGCCACCCCTCCCCGAGCGTCATGTCCACGTGGTGCTCGGGCGGCTTGCGCTTCCGCTGGATCAGGCGGCGAACCATGATTTTACTCCGGTTGGGCCACGAGGTCGTAGACCTGGGAGCCGAGGACTTCCGCGTTCACGAAGGTTCCCGGTTCGCGGGGCTCGGTGAGGATGACCCGGCAATCGACGTCGGGGGCGTCATGCTCGGTGCGCCCGAGGTTCGGCTGCTCGACGAGAACCTTCAAAACTTTTCCCGCCGCCGCCGAGGCGGATTCGAGCGCGATTTTTTGCTGGAGCTTCATCGCCTCGCGGTGGCGGCGGTTTTTGACGCGGGCGGGAACCTGGCCCTCCATTTTTGCCGCCCGCGATCCGTCTTCCTGCGAGTAGTTGAAGACTCCCAACCGCTCGAATTTTGTCGTTTCGATGAACTCCAGAAGCGAGTCGAAATGCTCCTCGGTTTCCCCGGGGAATCCGACGATGAACGTGGTCCGCAGGCCGAGGCCGGGAATTCCCGCGCGCAGGCGGGCGACAAGATCCTCGATGTGTTCGCGCGATGTCTCGCGACGCATCGCCTTCAACATCTCCGGGTGGATGTGCTGGAGCGGCATGTCCACGTAGCGCGCGACCTTGGGGTTTCGCGCGATGGCTGCGATCAGCTCGTCGCTCCAGTGCGCCGGGTGCGTGTAGAGCAGGCGAACCCAAAAATCTCCGCCGATCCCGGCAAGCTCGTCGAGGAGATGCACGAGCGAAGCGCCTCGTGCGGAATCCACCGGCTGGCGCGGGCCCGCCTTCTCCTGCCAGAGATCCATGCCGAAGTAGGTGGTGTCCTGGCTGATGAGGTTGATCTCTTTGACCCCGTCGGAGACGAGCTGCCGGATCTCGCGGGCGACCGAATCGACCGTGCGGCTGCGGTGGCGTCCGCGCATCTGCGGGATCACGCAGAAGCTGCACGGGTGGTTGCAGCCCTCGGCGATTTTGACATACGCCGTGTGGCGCGGGGTCAGACGGAACCTCGGGGTCGAGTAGTCCGGGATGTAACGGGATTTCGGCGTCACGAGATCCAGCGCGCCTCCGTCCCCCCCAAGCACCTTGCGGAAAATCCTCCCGGCCTCCGCGACCTGGTCGAGGCCGATGAAGGCATCGACCTCGGGAATGTCGCGCGCGAGCTCGGCGGAAAACCGCTGGGACATGCACCCGCTCACCACCAGCTTCTGCCCCGGCCGCGCGCGCAACCCGCGCAGGCGGTGGGATTCGAGGATGGCATCGACGGATTCCTGTTTCGCCTGATCGATAAACCCGCAGGTGTTCACGACCAGAACATCCGCCTCGTCCGGGTCTGCCGTGATTTCAAACCCCTCCTCCCGCGCCCCGCCGAGCATGATCTCCGCGTCCACGAGGTTTTTTGCGCAGCCGAGGCTGATCATCCCGATTTTGTAGCTCATGGTCAAACGGGTCAGGGTGCCGGGGGCGGAGCGGGATTTTCGCGGCCATCTGCGGCGGGGGATGGCTCCGAGACTGCGGGGAGTGCGCTCTCCACGGCGGCGGGTGCTGCGGGAGGTTCCGGCCGCACTTCTGCGGTTGCGGATGGGGCCGCCGCCGGTTGCTTCGCGGTCGATTTTCCCGAGAGGGGCGACGACCCGGCGACGCGCTCGATTTTTTTGATGGTCGAGTAGACAAAAAGCCCGCCCGCCGCCAGAAGGAGAAGAGCGGCGGCCACGCTGAAGATGCGGAGGAGGCTCGGGCGCTTCTGCCGCATGGAGGCCACGGGGGAAAGAGGGTCCCGTGACAGGGCGTTGATGTATTGGAACCCGCCCCCGGCGGACCCGGCGCGGTCCGGCAGCAGCGGGCGGATCTCATCCGCGGAAATCCCGAGATATTCCGCGTAGTCCAACAGGAAGAGACGGGAATACGTCGGGTGCGTGAAGCCCGAAAAATCGTCCGCTTCGATTTCGCGGAGCCGCTGCACGCGGATGCGCGTGTCCTTTGCGGCCTTTTCGAGTGGGATGCCGGCCCTGACCCTCGCCTCGCCCAGGCGGGCTCCCACAAAAAAATCGGGTGTGTCCATTTGATTTAGAGTTCTTCGTTGAGGTCCACGAGGATTTCGCGGTCTTTCGCGCCATCCTTCGGGCCGACAATGCCACGTTGTTCCAAAATATCCATGACGCGTGCGGCGCGCGTGTAGCCGAGTTTGAGGCGCCGCTGGAGCATTGACGTGGATGCCCGGTTTTCCTGGCGGACCACCTCCAGGCACTTGCCGACCAGATCCTCGTCGTCGTCGCTCACCTCCTCCTCGGGGATCGCCGTGCTCGTGAGCTTTTCGTGGATGCCCGCATCGAACTTCGGCTCGGCCTGGCTCGCGACAAATTCCACGATTCGGTGGATCTCGTCCTCGGTGACAAGGACCCCCTGTGCGCGGGTGTATTTCGAGGTGCCCGGCGGGAGGTAGAGCATGTCGCCCTGGCCGAGAAGTTTCTCCGCGCCGTTCTCGTCGAGGATCACGCGGCTGTCGATTTTCGAGGCGACCTGAAAGGCGATCCGGCTCGGGATATTCGCCTTGATGATTCCGGTCACCACGTCGGCCCGTGGCGTCTGCGTGGCGACGAGCATGTGGATCCCGGCGGCGCGGGCCATCTGGGTGATGCGGGCGATCGCGCTCTCGACATCGGCCGGGGCCGTCTGCATCAGGTCGGCCAGCTCGTCGATGATGACGACGATGAACGGCATGCGGTCCGGCACGACGAGGTCGTCGGACCTGGGAACCCGCACCGGCGGCATCTCCTCGTCGGGGGGCTCGGCGGCGGCGTCCTCCGGCTCAGCGGGGGCCTCCGGCTCGACACCCGCTTTTTCCCCGTCCAGTTCCGCCTGGGATTTCGGGAGCGGGCGCTCGTTGAAGGCGGTGATGTTTTTGAGCCCGCACTTGGCGAAGATCCGGTAGCGCAGCTCCATCTCATCGACCAGCCAGCGAAGCGCAAGCAGCACTTTTTTCGGGTCGGTGACGACCGGTGTGATCAGGTGCGGCAGCTTGTTGTAGATCTGCATTTCGACCACTTTCGGGTCGATCATGATGAAGCGGAGCTGCTCGGGCGAATACCGGAAAAGCAGGCTCGCGATGATCGAGTTGATGCAGACGCTCTTTCCGCTTCCGGTGGTCCCGGCCACGAGGCAATGCGGCATCTTCGCGAGGTCCCCGATGATCGTGTGGCCGTAAACGTCCATCCCGAGCGCCAGGGGAAGGCGCGCTGCGCTTTCCCGCCAGGCGTCTTTTTCGAACAGCTCGCGGAGGGTGACTTTCACTTTTTTCGAGTTGGCGATTTCGATGCCCACGGTGTCCTTGCCCGGGATTGGCGCGAGGATGTTGATGCGTTCGGCGCAGGTGGCGCGGGCGATGTCCCGCTCCAGGGACACGATTTTGTCCACCCGCACGCCGACATCGGGGTAAACCTCGTAGCGCGTGATCGTCGGGCCTTTCGTGATCGTCCCCGGCGTGGCCTTGATCCCGAACTGGGCGAGCGTCTCGATGATCAGCCCCTGGATCATCAGCAGTTCCTCGCGGTCGAGCGGGGTCCGCCCGCCCTCGTCGTGAAGGTCCAGCAGGTCCAGCCCCGGCAACGTGTAATTTTCGAGATGCACGTCCGCGAGGCCGGGCTGGAACGGCTCGTCTTTGCCTGCGCGGAGATCGGCGAGCTTCGGCTTTTTCGACGGGGGCGTCGGGGCCGTCGCGTCGATGATTTCGGGCTCCGCCTCCGGAGGCGGAGGCAAGGGCTCCGGCATGGCCTCGGGAGCCTTTTTCCTGAGCTTCTTCTCGAGTTTCTGCGCCTTCTTCTCGATCAACTTCCTCTCCTCCTCGACCCGTCGCTCGTCATCGAGCCGCTGCAGCCGCTCCAGCTTCCTGGCTTCCCTCCAGGCCATGAAGGATTTCCACGCGAGCCGGATGTCGCGGACAGGATGGCTCGAAATCGCGAAAACCAAGCTCATCGCATACAGGAGGACCAGCATCGCGACCGATGCCGGGCCAAACGGTTTCAAGATCGCCTTCTCCCCGAGGTGCTGCCCGATCCACCCTCCCGGGCCGCCGATTTCCTTTGGCCAATTTTTGAGCGCCCACGGCTGGATCTGAAAAAGACACGCCGCGAGCAGCACCATCAGCCCGCCCCAGCCGGCTTTGTCCTTGAGCGAGTAGTTCGGCACGAGCCATTTTCCCAGCCCGTATCCGACGAGCCCCACGGCGAGGAGGTATCCTGCGGCACCGAACAGGAACAGGACGTGCCCGGCCAGCAACGCCCCGAAGAGCCCGCCGATATTGTGCGTCACCGAGGAGGCGGATTCCCTGGTGTAAATCAGCCACGCCCACTTCGGGATGTCCCCCGGAGAATACGTCACCAGCGACACGAAAAGATACGCCCCCAGGCACACCAGGCCGAGCCCGATGAAAAAATTTGCTGCCCGGTTGTTTCGCGAACGGTTTGCCATGAAAGTGCCGAGGTTCCCGCATTTCCATGCGCGACGCAAGCGTGCAACTCCCCCCCAAATCCGCGCGTAACGCCAACGATGGGAGGGCGAACCTCCGTGTGAGCCCATTTATATACGGCTCAGACGGAGCTTCGCCCTCCCAGGACGGAGCTTCGCCCTCCCTCTCATTTCTTCCCTTGCGCGCGGATTTGGGTCCCCGTCCGCCGGGGGGTCAGGGCTCCCCGTCGTCCCCCGCGCCCTTTTTGTAGGTCAGGCCGCGGAGTTTCCCTTCGATGAAAGCGTCGATTTCGCCGTCCATCACGCCCTGGATGTCGCTGGACTGGACGCCCGTGCGAAGGTCCTTCACCATCTGGTAGGGCTGGAAGACGTAGGAGCGGATCTGGTTTCCCCAGGCGATGTCGCCCTTCTCGCCGTATTGGCGGTCGACCTCGGCGCGCTTCTTGTCGACCTCGAGCTGGTAGAGCTTGGCCTTGAGCATCTGCATGGCCAGCTCGGAATTCCGGCCCTGGCTGCGCTCGGCCTGGCAGGCGACGACGATCCCGGTCGGGATGTGCCGCAGGCGGACGGCGGTTTCGACCTTGTTGACATTCTGCCCGCCCTTGCCGCCGGAGCGGAACGTGTCGCGCTCGATGTCGGCCGGGTTGATGTCCAGCGGGACGTCCTCGATTTCCGGCACGGCGTCCACGCTCGCGAAGGAGGTGTGGCGGCGCTTGTTGGAATCGAACGGCGAAATCCGCACGAGCCGGTGGACCCCGATCTCGGTTTGCAGGTATCCGAACGCATTTTCGCCGCTCACGCGCAGGGTGGCGGATTTGACCCCGGCCTCGTCCCCGAGCTGGATGTCCACGACCTCGCAGGCCAGCCCGCGCCGCTCCATCCACCGCTGATACATGCGCAGCAGCATGTCCGCCCAATCGCAAGATTCCGTCCCGCCCGCGCCGGCATGGATGGTGAGGAACGCGGGGTTGTTGTCGAATTCGCCGGACAGCAGGGCCGTGATCTCGAATTTGTCCAGGTCGCCACGGAGCGCTTCAAATTCCGCAACCACCTCGGCGGCGGCGGCGGCTTGGTTTTCCGGGGGCTCCCCGTCGGCCAGCTCGCGGAGGACATCGAGATCCGCAGCGCGGGATTCGAGCGCCTGCAGCGGGAGGATTTTTCCCTTCATCGCGGAAACCTCGGCGACATCGCGCTGGGCCTTCTCCCGGTTGTCCCAAAAATCGGGCTCGTTCATCCGGGCCTCGATCTCGGCGAGTTTGCGGGTCAGTTCCGGCAAGTCAAAGAAACCTCCGCAGCGCGGCCAGGCGGGCCGAGATCGCGGAGGTGTCCAGGGACTGAAGGTCGTCGTTCATGCCAGCCCGATACCATGCCGCGGCTTCCCCGCAAACAACAAAGCGGTTTTATTTTGTTTTCGTTGGGGGAGGCGGAGACGTTTCGACCACGGGAACCCGGGAGCCGTCGAGCCGGAAGATCGTCTCGCCGTCCTTCATGACTCCGAGCTTGTCCCTCGCGATGGTCTCGACGTATCCGGGGTCGGTCTGGAGCAAATGGACTTCCCGCTCGCGCTTCTTTTGCAGGAGCTGCTCGGCCCGGAGCTTGCCCTGTTCTTCCTCCAGTTTTGCGGAGAGCTGGTTGCGGTGCCTCCACTCGGGATACAGCGTCAACCCGATGAACAGGAGCCCCGCAAGCACGATGAGAACCGTCAGGAACCGGTTCAGGTAATGCCAGACGGCGGGATTGCGGCGTTGTCTCGTCTCCTCCACTCAGTGTGGCAATAGCATGGATCCGGGGTTTGTGCGAGCCCGGGTTTCTCCGGTGGGCCGGGCCGGATCAGTCCCCCAGCTCGACATTCCAATAAGCGATATCCAAAAAGTGCCTCCAGCTGTCATGCGGGGAGTTCGAAAGCGAGATGTGGATGAACGGGCGCCACTTCGGGCGCTTCGGTTTCCGGATCAGTTGCATCCTCGCCTCGTGCGGCAGGCGGTTTCCCTTGCGGGTGTTGCAGGGGATGCACGAGCACACGATGTTTTCCCAGCTCGTCTGCCCGCCGCGGTCGCGCGGCAGGATGTGGTCGAGATTCAGGTTTTCCCGCGAAAAAGTGTCCCCGCAATACTGGCAGGTGTTTTTATCGCGCTCGAAGACGTTGTGGCGGGTGAACTTCACTTCCTTTTTGGGAAGGCGCTCGAAAAGCAAAAGGACGATGATCCGCGGAACCCGCACGTCCATCGTAATGGTCCTGACCATTTCCGGGTGCGGGTTCTCTCGCGAGAAATCCCGCCAGCTCTCGAAGTCGTGCGTGAGAAACCCCTCGCCGGAGTCTGCGGAGACCGCCTGGGCATGGCCCTGGTAAAGCAGCGTAAATGCCCGCCGCGCACTGCAAGTGTTGACTGCTTGCCAGAGACGGTTCAGCACCAACACCGGAGTATCGAGAACTGATTGCATGGATCTTGTGCCACAAGAAGTCCTCCTCCACAACATCTGGGGGGGAATCCCCGCGAACTCGCGGAAGTTATCAGCGGCTTGCTCGCTTTGTCAAATCAAGACTCAGGGAGTCTGCAAATTTGTGGGCTGGCCGCCGGATGGAATGTAAATGAGCGACGCCCCATCGCTGGCAAGATAAGCGGCGGCTTTGGCTTGGTTCTCAGGCGTCATGGTTTCGAGGCGGAATCGAATGACCAAGCTGGGGTCTGCCGGGTTCGTCACATTGATGCCTGCGACCAACGCCGAAATCGCTTCCGATTTTGTGGGCCAGCCCGGATACCCTGCGGAACGGACTGCCGAGGACATTTCTGAAAAATGCTGGGCATTCCTCCGGTCTGTCGATTCCGCAGCCCTGTCCATGGTGTATCTGATGGTCGGGATGGCAACGGCTGCAAGGATTGCGATAACCGCAATGACAACCAATATCTCGACCAAACTGAAAGCAAAAACCCCGCGAACGCGGGATCTCCTGAGCGAGTGATCCGAGTGTGTGGAGCAGATCATCTCCCTCCGGTTGGGAGAGTCTTCACCCCCTCCCCCAAGCATCCAAGACTTGGCTTCTTGAACGCACATTGAGGGAGAAGGAAAAAGACGCTTTCGGCGGAGTTAACCCTCCGCGTGGGTTATTTACGGCCTGTAAACCAAGTTGTTGTTTGCGTCGTTCGTGAGGAATCTTGATGCTCTCGTAACCTCATTGGAGCCGAGCCCATCCACTTTGAAGACTCCGTTGGTGCCGCCGGATGGGTTGATTACCGTTATGCCATTGGTCAGCGCAGTTGTCCATAATGTGACGCTGGTTCGTGCTGCAGCGTTTGTGTCACCAGCCGCAACGCATGCGGATGCGATTGATGCCAGCTGCTGCGCATTGCGATGGTCTTTGGCATCTGTCGCGCCCTGGGTGATTCCGGAGATGTTGGGAATGGCAATGGCCGCGATCACCGCGATCACCGCAATCACAACGAGTAATTCAACCAAGCTGAAAGCTGATTGAACCGATAGTTTGCCTGATGGTTTTTTCATAGCGTGTAGAGCATAAGGACAATGGTTGCACGCTCGCAACATTGCGCATCTTGCATTCTTCATTGGGGAAAACCTGTAGATCAAATCACGCAACGTTGCACGGCACGCTGTGCGTGCAATTTGAAATTTGGAATGAGAAATTTGGAATGGATGGCATTGCGCCGTCAGCGCCGACTTGTTTCGTCGGATGGGAAATCGGGCTTGACACGCCGCAATATTCATCACATTTTTGTGATGTTATGAAAACTGCGACGGTCCGTGATTTGCGGTATGATTTTCCCAAAATCGAGGCGTGGATCGCGGGGGGAGACGAAATTCTGATCACCAAGCACGCGAAGCCGGTGGCCCGGATCATGTCACCTGCGGTGTCGGCCGGGAAACGCGGATCCCGGCACCCGGACTATGAGGCCCGTCTGCGGCGTATTTGGGGTGACCGGGTATTCACCCAGGAGGAAGTGGACGAAATGCGTGCGTTTGAAACCGGCGAGCCATGACCGTTTATCCCGATACGAGCTTCCTCTGCTCGGTTTACCGCAAGCAGATTCATACTCCTCAAGCATTGGCTTATCGCCGGGCGATGACCGCGCCGCTCCCGTTCACGCGGCTGCTGGAATTCGAGTTGATCCAGGCGATCCGGCTGCAGATATTTTTGCATGAAGCGGATCGGACCAAGGGATATTCCGAGCGCGAGGCCGACCAGATGATTGCCGACTGGGAGGCGGACATTGCGGCCGGGCTGAATGTGTTGGTGCCGGCGGATACCGATGCCGTCCTTCGGCTGGCCCGCGCGTATTCCCTCCAGCGCACGGCGAAAGGAGGCCACCGCACGCTCGATATCCTGCATGTGGCGACCGCCGTTCACCTTGGAGCAAAAACCTTCCTCACCTTCGACGACCGCCAACGGAAGCTCGCCCGATACGCCAACTTGAAAGTGCCGCTTTGATCCACGTCAGGATGTCACAGCATGCCTGCTCAGCGGGAGAAAAGTTCAGCATGATGAACTTTTTTTGAGATTTTAATCTTGCGGCCTTCACATTGACATCTATTGTTCGTTTTAATGAACAATGGACAGCAAATAGAATTCGGAGAGATTATTCGCAAACGCCGTCGTTCTTTGAAGATCACGCAGTCTCTTCTTGCTGACATTTCGGGAGTCGCTCGTCACACGATTACCGACATCGAAAGCGGCAAGGGAAATCCAACCATTGAAGTTGTCAGAAGATTGCTCTCCCCATTGGGTTTGACACTTGTGATCGAGGTTGCCGAGCCGACCTTCAATAGAAATGAGGTTCGTTCATGAGGCGCAGAGGCAAGGTTTTCTGCAAGGGGCTGTTTGCCGGTGAACTAGAGGAAACGGAGCAGGGGGAGTTCATTTTTTCATACGACCCCGCCTATCTTGTTCACCCATCAGCCTGCCCGGTCAGCTTGACTCTCCCCTTACGCGAGCAGCCTTACACTGCAAAGCGGCTATTTCCGTTTTTTGCCGGATTGTTGGCGGAAGGCGTATTGAAAGAGCTTCAGTGCCGGGACCTCAAGATTGACGAATCCGATTCCTTTGGCCGTCTGCTAAAAACGGCTGGGACTGACACCATTGGAGATGTGACTGTGAAGGAGGACGCTTCGTGACGGATTTCCTACCAACAAACCGGTGTCTTTCAACGCTGGCAGAAACCAAGCCCGGCGTTTTTTTCACTGCTGGAGCCAAAAGAAAATTGTTCCAGGGAAAGAGGGTTTCACCCGCGCTCGAATTTGATCGGGCTCGTTTCGGAGTGATTCGTCGCGAAAATGCTGGCCGGATTTCAATTTCGGGAATCCAAGACAAGATTTCGCTCCGCTTGGAGAAAAACCGTTTGGTTCCGGCAGTCGAGAACGGCGAATACATTCTGAAGCCGATTCCAAGCCTTGAGGGCATAGATTATCTCGAAGACGTTCCTGCCAATGAGCACGTATCCATGCAAATCGCCGAGCAGGTTTTCCGACTGCCAACGGCGATCAACGGAATGATATTCTTTAGTGACGGTTCGCCTGCCTACCTTGTCCGAAGGTTTGATCGCAGTCCCGATACCGGGAAGAAACTGCATCAAGAAGATTTTTGCCAGCTTTCGGGCCGGTCTTCTGACACGAACGGGCCAAATTATAAATATGATTCCAGCTATGAAGAAGTTGGAGAATTGCTCTACCGCTTTTGCCCGGCGGCACCGATTGAGGCTCTGAAACTCTTTCGGCAGATCATTTTTAATTATTTGATCGGGAATGGCGACGCTCACCTGAAAAATTTTTCCCTGCTGGAGAGCCGGGATGGGGACATGGTGCTGACTCCGGCCTACGATCTGCTCAGCACGAGTGTTCATTTCCCGAATGAGAGCCGGACAGCTCTGGAGCTTTTTCAAAATTTCGAGACTCCGCAATTCGCCGCGAACGGTTTCTACTCTGCCGCCGATCTCCAAGAATTGGGAAGGCGCTACAACCTTCCGACCAAGAGCATTGAGGGAACGCTTGCCGAATTTCGCCGTAGTTATCCAGACGTGGAGACGTTGGTGAAGCGCTCTTTTCTCTCGAAAGAAGCCCAACAGCGGTATCTGGCCATCGTTGTTGATCGTCTGAAAGCCTTGGAAATTGAATAAAAACAGGCTCGATCTCCGGGAACGGTCAGGATGCCTGAATTTCCATGCGAAACTTGGTCGAAAATATCAAAAATTAGAGCGCTGCTGCTATTGCGGAAACGGCCCCGAATGGTATCGTTTTATCAACCTCCACCACCCCAAATGAGACCCATTGCCCATTCCCTGAATACGGAACCGCAAAACACCCTGCCCATCCCCATGAAAAACCCTCACATGAAAGCCCCTTCATTCTTTCGCCTCGGACTCGCCGCCGTTTTTGCGCTCCTGCTCGCAGCGGTTGCTCCCTCCGCGCTAGCTGCCAACCCGGCGGACTGGAAGCCCTTCACCACAAATTCAACCACGCTGAATTGGAGCGACTCCGCCAATTGGACGGTGGGAACGGGCATTCCCACTTCCGGCACGTCGCTGGTCATCAACTTCGACCCATCCAAGGCGGGAACGACCACCAGCGGCGGCGGGATTAGTGCCGCCACTATCAATTCGAATAACGATCTCGGCACGGTCCAACTCAACACGCTGAACCTTGCTGGAGCGTCAAATGGCAGCGCCCGGGCCGTGAACATTACAGGAGGCACACTCCAATTCGGCGGATCCTCTCCTTCGATCAACAATACTACGACCGGTGGAGCCGGGGCTCTTGTCAATTACACCGTTAGCAGCAACATCCTCCTGGATGCCAATTTCAGTGTGAGCCTGGGTGGCACAGGGTTGACAACGCTGGTCGCAGGGGCTGGCACCACCTTGTCGGCCAATTCCGCCGGACTTAAGACAGTCACAGTCTCTGGTGGGGGCAATGCCGCCTTTGGAACAACTTCGACGAGTGTCATCTCCAATGGCCTCGGCCAAGTTGGCATCACCATGAATGGAACGGGAGTTCTGACCATGGGCGGCGCGAATACTTTTACCGGCGACTTGCTTATCAATTCCGGAACCGTTGCCACCACGACAAGCTCGGCCGGAAGCACGACAAATTTGGGTTCCGGCAATGCGGTCAAGCTCGGTGCAGCCGGAGGAGCAGTCGCGGACGCGACTTTACAACTGGGCAATTTTACCTACGGCAACTTCTTTACGATCCAGTCTGGAAACGCAGGCGCGGCGACGGTTCAGAACACCGGTTCAGCAGCCAGTACTTTCACTAATGTGGTGACGGTGGATAAAGATGTTACCTTTGTGGGCTTGGGCACGGGGACTTTTACCTTCACCGGCGGGCTGACGGGCGCGGGCGATGTGACGCTCACTAACAATGGCACGGGTAACTTCACCATCAATGCAGCCAATCCTGGCTTTACCGGTGATGTCAGCGTGACGGAGGGCATTGTCAGAGTGGCGAATGCGGCTGCGCTCAGCTCTGCCAATACTGTCGCGGTTGATACCGGCGCGACGTTCAACACGAATGCCAACGCCCAGACCGTAGCCGGTCTAAATAATGGCACCAACGGCGGCGGCACGGTGACGAATACCGGCGCGGCCAAAGTCCTGACCCTCGGCGGCAGCAGCACCTACAGTTTCGGCGGCAACATCACCGCCACGACGACCGCCAACATGGCATTGACTGTCGCCCTGACCGGCAGCGGCAAGCAGACCCTCACGGGCAACAGCGACTATGACGGCGCGACTCTCGTCAACGCCGGCACGCTGATCATCAACGGCGACAACTCGGCGGCAAACGGCGCGGTGACGGTGGCGGCGGGTGCCACCCTTGGCGGCAGCGGAATCGTTGGCGGAGCCACGACGGTCAACGGCATTCTCTCCGCTGGCAACAGCCCCGGCACGCTGACCTTCAGCTCGGACCTGACCCTCAACAACGGTTCCACCGCGATCTTCGAGGGCGGCGACTTGGTGAATGTCAACGGCACCCTGGATCTGAACGACAACTGGACGCTCACGCTCACGGGCAACGGCTTCCAGAATGGCGGCTCGGTGGTTCTTTTCGACTACGCGACGCTGGCGCTCTCGCCGGACCTGCTGCCGACGTTTGACACAAGTGGCCTTAGCTTCACGCCAGGATCCTTGACTTTGACAAACGACACGATCAACGGACGGATCGTTCTCAACGGCATCTCGGTCGTCCCCGAGCCCGCGACCTGGGGTCTGCTCGCCTTCAGCCTGACGACCGTCCTCGTCCTGCGCCGCCGGAGGCACTGAATTTGAGGCGGACGATGATTTGGGGGTAAACCAGGGCCGCAGGGGTGCGGCCCTGGTTGTTCTCGTCAACCGGGCTGGAATACCCCGCAAATCTTGACATGTCGGTAGGAAAGCTTACTTTCAAAGTATGAATGCCGTGCTTTCCGAAAAGGGCCAGGTCACAATCCCGAAATCCCTTCGGGATGATCTGGGGTTGGTTCCCGGTTCTGTCTTGGACTTCACCGAAGAGGAGGGTCGCCTCATCGTAAAAAAAACCGTGTCGGAAAACCCGATTTCCGCTTGGAGAGGCAAAGGGCGGCTTCCCGCTGGAAAAACGGTGGTCGAGTATCTTCATATCGTGCGTGGCGGAGAATGAAGACCGCTTTGGACACCAGCGTCATTCTTGACGTTCTCACCGAAGACGCCCAATGGGCTGACGCTTCGGAATCCGCGCTGAAAAAAGCCCAATCACTCGGGCAAATGGTCATCGGGGAATGCGTGCTTGCGGAAATCACACCTGCGTTGGCCGAACACGATCTGGGGCAATTCCTTTCGGATTGGAAGATCCTCTTTCTCCCCTCCACCCGGGAGTCCGCTTCGATGGCGGGAGAAATGTATCGGGCCTACCTCCGCCGCCATCACGCCGTCAAACGCGTGTTGCCGGATTTTCTCATCGGCGCACATGCCTCCCACCACACCGGGCGGCTGCTCGCCAGGGACAGAGGGTATTACCGGGACTATTTTTCCGGGCTGACCGTCATTGCGCCAGAGCACGATAAAGGAGCCAGGCCTTGACTGGTGCGTTGTAGGGGCGGTTGTGCCAACTGCCCAGCCCAAGTCAGGCGGTTGGCACAACCGCCTCTACAACAATGAGTCCAAAGGATTCGAAGATATGGCATGATTTGGCGGGCGAGCATCTTGCTCATGGATTGAGAGCGGAGGCGTTGCAGGAAAATCACCCCGAACTTTCACTCGCGCAAATCCATGCGGCCCTTGCCTGGTACCATGACCACGCCCGCAGCCTCGACTTCCTGAAACGGCTGCTCGCCTGACCAGCAGCAAGATTGGCTCCAAACCCGCCGATTGGCCCGCCCCTCCCCCTTTTCCTCAGAAAAGAGTTGTCGAATGTTGTGAAGCGGTATCTGTTACACAGCATCATGAAAACCGCCAGCGTCCGCGATTTGCGTCTTCATTTCCCCGTTGTCGAAGGTTGGCTGGCCGAGGGGGAGCCGGTGGTTATCACCAAGTCCGGCAAGCGCATTGCCATGCTCACGAAGGCCGTTCCCGAGAAATCCCCGCGTTCCGCGTTTGGCAAACGCTTCGGGACGCTCCTGCCCCGTCAAGGGAAGACGACCCGCCTTGCCCAAACTCTCATGGAGGATCGCGGCTTGTGATTTACTGCGATTCTTCGTTTCTGGTTTCGCTCTACGTCACCACGGACGTATTCAACGCACAGGCCCGCAAGGAAGCGGCCAAGTTCGCCCGAGCCGTTCCCTACACGCTCCTGAATGAATTGGAAATCCTCAACGCGATCCGGCGCGGCCTTGGGGACGGCTCCCTTGACCAGCCATCCCATGACGCCATCATTCGCGAAATCGAAGCGGACGAGGCGGACGCTTTGCTGGAACGCGCATCCCTCAACCAGATCAAACTTTACGAGAAGGCCCTTGGGCTTTCCAAAAAGCACACCCTGTCCCTTGCCTGCCGTTCGCTTGACATCCTGCATGTCGCTTCCGCCCTCGTTCTCGGGGCCGAAAAATTTGCGAGCTTCGACATCCGGCAGCGCAGGCTGGCCGATGCCGTCAACCTCCCTCTCGTTCCTCTTTCCCTTCCCAAATAACCCACCCACGTCCACAGAGGGGTCTGAATGGCGCCGTGTAGAAGCCGTTGTGTCGGCGGTTGATCGTTCCAACTCGCCCGCGTGGCCGACTGGCCGGAGTGGGCGGGAAAACTTTGGGAATACTACCTTCAGTTGACTCCTTCGCTCCCGCTCAGTCGGGCTTCGCCCTGCCTGCGGCAGTCTATCTCGCCGCTGCCCCGCGGCTCGATTCACCGAAATCGAACAG
>JBAYTU010000041.1:0-31250 GCA_041675465.1 Terrimicrobiaceae bacterium
AGAGGGGAGAGGTTCGACGACCTGTCGATAATGCGAGGGAGGGCGAAGCTCCGTCTGAGCCGTAATAAATGGGCTCACACGGAGGTTCGCCCTCCCATCGTTGGCGTTACGCGCGGATTTGGGCTTTGGCAGCGGGGACGGCATTTGCTACCGTTTTCGTTTTCATGGAGATAACCCTTTTGGTTTTGGCGGCCGGCATGGGGAGCCGTTACGGCGGCTTGAAGCAGATGGACCCTGTCGGGCCGGACGGGGAAACACTGCTGGACTATTCGGTGTATGATGCCGTCCGGGCCGGGTTTTCGCGGGTGGTTTTTGTGATCCGCAGGGAGTTCGAGGAGGAGTTCCGCGAAAAAATCGGGAAGCGCTTCGAGGACCGGATCGACGTGGGGTATGTTTTCCAGCAGCTCAACGATCTGCCCAACGGGTTCAGCGTCCCCGATGGCAGGGAGAAACCCTGGGGCACGGGGCACGCCATCTGGTGCGCGAGGGCGGCGATCGATTCGGCCTTTCTCGCCATTAACGCGGACGATTTCTATGGGTCCGGGGCGATCTCGGGAACCGGGAAGTTTCTTTCGGCGCAAGCCTTGGAGGGCACCCGCTTCTGCATGGCCGGTTACCGCCTCGCGGCCACCCTCTCCCCCAGCGGGCATGTCTCGCGCGGAGTTTGCGAGGTTTCCCCGCAGAACGAACTCCTCCACATCAAAGAATTTACCCGGATCGAGAGCACGCCGTCAGGAATCGTGAACCAGGAAGACGGCACACGCTTCAGCGGGGAGGAGCGGGTTTCCATGAACTGTTGGGGGTTCACCCCTGCGGTGTTTGCCGGGCTCGAAGAACTGTTCTCGGCCTTTCTCGCGAAACATGGCACCGGGGAAAAATCCGAGTTCTACATTCCCGCCGCCGTCGCAAATCTCATCACTGCGGGAAAGGCGGGCGTCAGCGTGCTTCCCGTCGGGAGCCAGTGGTTCGGGGTCACCTACCGCGAAGACCGTCCGGGGGTTGTCTCGGCGCTCGCCAGCCTCGTCGAGGCAGGCGAATATCCCTCGCCGCTCTGGCCCTGAATCACACTGCGGCCACGGCCTTCATCCCCTCGACTCCCCTGCCCTCCTCGTAAACATCGAGCTCCTTGATCCGGCGCGCATGGCGTCCGCCCTCGAACGGGGTCTTCAGCCAGATATCCAGGATCTGGAGCGCAATCTCGATCGAGACCATGCGCTGTCCGATGGAGAGGACATTCGAGTCGTTGTGCAGGCGGGAAAACTCGGCCGTTTCGTCGTTCCAACACAGGGCGCACCGGATGCCGTTCACCTTGTTGGCGGCCATGGCTTCGCCGTTTCCCGATCCGCCGAGGACAATTCCACGCTCCGCCTCCCCGCGCGCCACCGCTTCGGCAGCGGGGATGATGAACAGCGGGTAATCCGTGCTCTCCGCCGAATGGGTGCCGTGGTCGGCGACCTCGTGGCCGACGGCTTTCAGGTGCGCGATGAAGCGCTCCTTGTATTCGAAGCCCGCATGGTCGCTGCCGATGCTGATTTTCAAAGGGAAAACGCGGGTTCGGGTTGGTCGGAATAGGGGGCCTGGGCTTCGAGGCCAAGGTCCTTGAGAAGCTCCCGGTCTTCATCCACGCCGGGATTGCCGGCGGTCAAAAGCTTTTCGCCGTAAAAGATCGAATTCGCGCCTGCGAAGAAGCACATGGCCTGGCCCTCGCGCGAGAGGCGTGTCCGGCCCGCCGAGAGGCGGATCTTCGCCTTGGGAAGCACGATCCGCGCCGTGGCGACCAGCCGCACCAGTTCGAACACATCGACCGGCGGCGCATCCGCGAGCGGGGTTCCCGGCATGGGCATCAGGCAGTTGATCGGAACGCTCTCCGGTGCCGGGTCGAAGTTGCACAGGACCTCCAGCATCCGCAGGCGGTCCCGGATGCTCTCCCCCATGCCGATGATGCCGCCGCAGCAGACGCTGATGCCCGCCCTCTGGACCGATCCGATCGTGTTGAGCCGGTCCTCGAACGTGTGGGTCGTCACAATCTGCGAATAGTGCTCCGGCGAGGTGTCGATGTTATGGTTGTAAGCGGTCAGCCCGGCCTTCTTGAGCTCCTGCGCCTCCTCGTCTCCGAGCTGGCCCAATGTCACGCAGACCTCCAATCCGAGGCGGGAGACCTCGCGGACCGTCCGGAGCATTTCCCCGAACTTTTTGTCGCCCTTGCGGACCCCCTTCCACGCCGCCCCCATGCAGAAACGCGTGGAGCCATTGGCCTTGGCCATCTGCGCGATCGGCAGCACCTCGTCGACCGTCATCAAATTTTCCCTCTCCAAGCCGGTGTCGTAACGGGAGCTCTGCGAGCAATACCCGCAGTCCTCGCTGCATCCCCCGGTCTTCACGCTGAGCAAGGTGCAGAGCTGGACCTCGTTTTTGTTCCAAAATTCCAAATGCACCCGGCGGCTTTCGTGAATCAGGTCGAAAAGCGGTCGGCGGTGGATCTGCTCGAGTTTTTGCAGTGTCGGTATCACAACGACCGCATATCTAACCGCAGGAAGCGATCGAGTCAACCGGGTAGCGGCATTGGGCGATCACGCCCCCCCCGAACTGGCTTCCCGCCAGCACTTCCTCCCCCATCAGTCCGCGCTGGATCAAGCCCGGAACAGCGGGTTGATTTGTCCGGCGAGGAGGGCCAGTTCTTTTTCGTCGTCGGCGGTCAGGGGTTGGAGACGGAAGGCGAGATCCACGGCGAGCCGGAACAGCCGCTCGTCCCCGGGCGGGAGGGCGGCGGTCACGGACTTGCCGAGAGTGAAACGGAGCGCCAGCCCGGCCTCGCGCGGATCGACCAGCGGCTCATACCAGCATTTCTTGTATTCCTCGCGAAGGGGAGAGTCCTTCGGCCAGGTTTGCTTTGCCAGGGCTTTCAGCGCCAGGCGCGCGGCGCCTTTTTCCTCCGCGAGCGCGAGGATTTGCGGGCCGAAACCGTCGGCGAGATAGCTGGCGAAATTGACGGGAAATAGGACGGAGTCGAACGGATGCCGCTCCAGGGCCGCCCGGGCGGCTTCCACGGAATGGGCCGAGAACCCGAGGTAGCGCACGCGCCCGTCCTTTTTCGCCTGGACCAGGAATTCCATGACCCCGCCCGGCGCGAAGGCCGCATCCACGTCTTTCGCGACATCGGTGATGGCGTGAAGCTGGTAGAGGTCGAAATAATCCGTTTGCAGGCGTTCGAGTGAACGCCGGAATTCCTGCTCCGCGCCGACGCGGTCGCGCCTGCCGGTCTTGCAGGCGAGAAAGCAGTTCTTGCGGTAAGGCGCGAGGGCCGGTCCCAGATTGATCTCGGCATCCCCGTAGCCCGGTGCCACATCGTAATAGTTGATGCCTTTCTCGTAAAATTCCGCCACAACCCGGTTGGCATGGCTCTGCTCCGTATCCTTCACCACGATGCCGCCGAACCCGACGACCGAAAGTTCGTCCGGATGGCCGCCGAATTTCCGGCGGGGCAACCGGGCGGGATTGGCCGCAGGGGTTTCCCCGCGGGCGGAAGCCACCGCAATCGAGACGCCGGCCAGGGCGGCCTTTTTCAAAAAATCCCGCCGGGACGAGTTCATGGAGAGAGATTCCAGCACATCCGGGAAACAATGCAACTTTTGTGATGTCCGTCCGCCAGTCGCATGATGGATTGCAAATCCCGGGCGGGCTTTGTAAATCCAATCCATGCGCTATCGTCCCCCAGGCACTTTCGTTCTCCGCATTTCGGTCGCAGGGCTCGGCGCGATGTCCTGGCCGGGATGTTCTTACGGGCAGTCGGGGAGCATCGCCCGATGAAAAAGAAAACGAACATCGTGAGCTTGGGCGATATCGCCCGGGAGGCGGGGATTTCCCGTGTCGCCGTCTGCTACGCCCTGCGAAATACCTCCGGCGTCAGCGCCGCGACCCGTGAACGCGTCCTCAGCATCGCCAAAAAGCTTGGCTATGTTCCCGACGCCCGGATTTCCAACTGGATGGCCACCGTGCGGGATGCCAAAAAAAAAGACCTGCTGCCCCTCGCCTGGCTGAATACCGTCGGGGACACGAAGACGTGGCAAAAATACAAATTTTTGTCGCCCTATCTGGAGGGCGCGCAGGAACGAGCCCTCCAGCTCGGCTACCGGATTGACGAATTCTGGACCCAGGAGCCCGGCATGACCATGTCCCGCATTTCCCGGATGCTCTCGCAGCGCGGCATCGAGGGCGTCATCGTCAGCTATCCCGCCAAGCACCTCCGCCTCGACTGGCAGCGCTTTGCCGGCGTTTCCATCGAAGGCAGCCTGCTCGCGCCCCGCCTTCACAGGGCCATGATGGATTATTATTACAACCTTCTCCTCGCTCTCAAAATGCTCAAACGCCAAGGCTACCGGCGCATAGGCGTCTGCATCGAACACGAGTCGGACCGTTATTCCGCCCACTCCCTCCGGGCCGCCGCCGTCTATTTCCACGTGACATCCCCCCGGACCCACCAGGTCCCTCCCCTGTTTTACTTGAACAGGACCGAGGAGGACTGGCCCGCCGCGAAAAAGCAGATCGCCGCATGGCTCGCCCGCCACCGCCCAGAGGTGGTCGTCGGCCTCAGCGGCCGCCTGCTGGCTTGTGTCGAAGAATTGGGATACCGCGTCCCCGGCGACATCGGGGTCGTCCACCTCGCCACCGATGACGATGTCGCCGACTGGGCGGGAGTCTGCGGCAATCGCAGGAAGATCGGGGCCGCCGCCGTCGAGCTGGTGGTGTCCCTCATCCGCAACCGCCAGTTTGGCGTCCCGGAAATGGCCACGGACACAACCATCCGCGGTTCGTGGCACCCCGGACGCACGCTGCGGATCCCGAAGTAGGGGACATTGGGGCCTGTCAGAACCAATGGGACGAGCCGCAGGGGGCACCGCCCCAAATCCGCGCGTCACGCCAACAATGGGAGGGCGAACCTCCGCGTGAGCCCATTAATAATTACGGCTCAGACGGAGCTTCGCCCTCCCTCGCGTTGTCGACATGTCGTTGGACCGCCCCCCTCTCATTTCCTCCCTTACGTGACTGCGGATTTGGGCGCCCCTTCACGCCCGGAGCGTCCGAATGCCTGGCAGGGTCGCGCCGGGACGCCAGGGCGGGTCGATCAGATGCACGCCGCGCGCGGGGGGAAGGCCGAGGAGGTTGTGCCGGAGCAGCGCGTCGAGCTGGATCACGGCTTCCGCGTAGCACGATTTCACGTATTCAAACCCGGCGATTCCGCTTCGGGCGTCGAGCACTTCCAGCGCGGCGAAATGGAGGTCGCCGGGAACCCGCAGGCCGGCGGAGCGGAGGACGTCGATCGTTTCCTCCTGGCGGGAGATGACGACTTCCGGCCGGTGTCGGCGCACCCATCGGACGATTCGATCGGGATTGGAACGGGGAGCGGCGTCGCAAATAGGAATGCGCTCGGAGGCGGGCAGCTCGAGTTGACCGTAGGAATACGCGCCGATTTCATGGGAATGCAGGCGTCTGGCATGGTCGTTCCGAAGCACCGCGCCGATGCGGCGGAACCCTCTTGCGCGCAATGTTCTCAACAAACGTCCCACGGCACAAACGTGGTTGGCGAGCACGTTGTGGCAGAGAAAGGCGGTCGTCCCGGCATCGACGGCGACGACGGCGAATTTGTTCCAATCGAAAAAGAATCGCTCCGGTGCATGATTCCGCGTGGTGCGCCCGATCAGGATGCCGACGATGCCGCGATGGTAGAGGACCTTGCTGAGCTCCGCCGGGCCGGGATAACCCGCGAGGGAGAAGGTTTCGACGGCGTAACCCATTTCCGCCGCGCGGCGTTTTCCCCGCTCGACGGCTTCGAGTTCCCCCGGATGGAAATCGCCGGGCGGCAAGTTTTCCAGAATGAGGGCGATGGGGGTGAGGTTCGCCCGTTTGCGCGGCGTCCAGCGGTAGGAAATCAGCGACTTGAGCGAGGCGTCCTCGCGGTAACCCAGCCGCCGCGCGGCGGCGCGGACGCTTGCCTTCGTGGAGGCGGCGATCTGGGGGTGATTGCGCAGGGCGCGGCTGACGGTCGAGGGGTTCAGTCCCAGGGTCCGCGCGATGTCCTTTGTGGTAACCCGAAGGGTTTCGTCGGGAGGCATGACGAAACCTTAGAAAACGCGCGGGACCGAGACAATGGCAAAGCGACCTTCGAATATGGATGCAGCACGCGCCGATTGCTAGAACGGTTCTGATTTCGCAACAATGCAGACCATGCATATCCCCCCATTGCACTGGATCAAGTCTCTTTCCCTGCTCGTGTCGCTCGCCTTGGGAGGCGGGCACGCTTCGGCCGCCGCTCTGGCGGTGACGAGTTATACCGACACCAATGGCACCTTCACATCGCTGACCATTGGCGGAACGGCCTATACCAACCTGACAGGTTCAACTGCCACCCTGACAGGTGCCGATACTTATTTTTATCCTCAAGGAAACCCTATTTTCTCGGGTGCCGGGCAGGCGAACGCGGCTGCTTCCGGGTTGGATTATCGGACGGGTGCCGGCAATGTTGACTACGGGAGCTTGTTCCAGTTTGGCAGGACCATTACGTCGCAGGATTATATCTTCGTCACGGAGCTACAGAACGGAGCTGCTACAGAGACCGTCGGCTTTCAATTGGTCAATGCCTCAAACACCGTTCTGGGAAGCTACAGCATCAGCATCACACCTGGCCAATTTGGTTCGCCTTTGATTTCAAGCTCCAGCTACACCGTAATAAGCAACGGCACCGGTGGCGGAACCTATACGGGACCTTTCGGCCAATATGCGGTTGCCTTCCGACTTTCCGACTTCACGGGCACCGGGGATCTGTCCACCGCGACAGGCATCCGGTTCTCCAGTGGAACCAACAACGCCTGGGACCCGAGCGTGGTCGGATTGGCCGCAGCGCCGGACATCGATCTCACCGGCCATACCCTGATATTTTCCGACGAGTTCGATTCCCTCAGTTATGCAACGAGCAGCCCGAAGGGGTCTGCGAAATGGTATGCCGGTTCTCCGCCCAACGGCGCCGCAGGCGTTTACGGGAATGCCGCGCGCGACCCGGCTTCATTCAGCGTCAGCGGCGGAATCCTCTCGAACAAGCTGTGGCTGAAAACCTACCTCCCCGTGTCCGGCGCGCGCTGCGGCGGCCCGGTCGGGATGAAGACCAGCGCCGGCACGCCGATGATCTCCCTCGTGGTGTCAGGCCCCCAGACGAACAGCAACGCGTATTGGCCGTGGTATGGCTGGACGGGGATGAAGTTCACCGTCGGATCAAGCCCCGTGACCGTCAGCCAGCTCGGACGCTATGCCATCACGACCAACACGCAAACGCACCAGGTCAGGATCATGGACGCCGCCACCGGTGCTGATGTGGCCAAGACGACCGTCAACTGCGCCGGCCAGTCGGTGTCTGGCTTCGTCTACGCCGACATCATTGGGGGGAACGTGACCCTGCAGGCCAACAAAGCCTATTATCTGTTGACGGACAACAATAGCGGCGGCGACATGTTCTTCAACACCACCACGACCGTCAGCGCCACCGGCGGCATCACCGTCAACGAGAGCACCTGGGGTATCTGGAAATCCGGGGCACTGTATTCGGTGGACGCGACCGGCGCCGGCTTTTCCCAGAAATATGGCTACTTCGAGATGCGGGCCAAGCTGCCCGCCTCGGGCACCGGCTCCTGGCCGTCGTTCTGGATGAAGACGACCAACGACATCACCCACAGCGGCAACGTCGAGGAGATCGACATCTTCGAATGGTATGGCAACACCTATAGCGCAAACCCTCAAAAGGCCCAGACTCAGCAGGCCTCGCACAACTGGATCGCAGGAGGCGGCGAGGACATCACGACCCCCCATCTCTCCTCACCCTATACACCCATACCCGGGGGAGCTTTCCCGTGGGCCGGATACCACATCTACGGCTTCAAGGCCGATCCCACCTATTGCACCTGGTATATCGACGGCGTGCAAACCAACCGCATCGCAACTCCCACTGCCTACATGGCCAACCCATTCTACACGATCCTCGAATATTCGATCGGCGGCGGCTGGCCTTTGGATGGACTCGTCGCCAACTCGAAAGTCGAAATCGACTGGATCCGCGTTTACTCCCTGCCATAGTCTGGCTGTCGTCTCATCGTGCCCTCTTTGCCTCCCGCCCCTCCTTTTCCTCCGCTTCATGAATTGGCCGTGGAAAGATCCATTGACTAAACGGCACTGTCAGATCATAAATGCCAGTCTCTCGCGCGGGTGTAACTCAGTTGGTAGAGTGCAACCTTGCCAAGGTTGATGTCGCGAGTTCGAGTCTCGTCACCCGCTCTCTTTTTATCCTGCATCTCCCCATGTGGGGCCATGTCCATTTGACAATTCTGTGTTTATGCGGGTCTACGGGCCCCGGCGGGCTGAAAACAGCCGTTTTTCGCCTCCAGTCCGCGAAGTGGGGTTGGCCGGTTTTTTGCGTCCTTGGCGGCGAGATTCTCCAACATTCATCGTTGCTTCACGGGACGCCCTACCGCGCCCGCAGTGCGCTCACGCTGGTGAGGATTCCTGCGATCATCGAGTAGGCGACGACGCCGACAAAGAGGGCGACGAGAAGAATGATCGCCGGCTGGATGAGAGTGGTCAGGTGCCCGATGCGCGACGTGAGTTCGCGGTCGAAGCGGCGGGCCGCCCGTTCGAGAGCGGAGGCGATGTCCCCGGTTTGCTCTCCGACGCCGAGAATATCCATCAGGACGGGAGGAAAAAAACCCACGCGGCGGAGCGAGGAAGCCAGGCTCGTCCCCTCGCCCACCAGGTCGGCCACCTTGCGGAGAAGTCCCTGAAGGAAGACGTTTGAGGTTGCGGCGAGCATGAGGTTGATCCCGTTCAGGAGCGTCACGCCGTTCGAGACCAGCGTCGAGAGGGTCTGCAGCATTTCCGCGTAAAACTTCGCCCGGAGCACCGGCCCGACCACCGGGATGTCCAGCATCGCGCGGTGCCACCAGGCGCGGCCGGGAGGGGTCTGGACCGCCGCGCGGACGAGCAGGGCCGCAGCCCCGAAAAAGGCGATGATCGCCCACCACCACTTCCCGCAAAACCCGCTCACTGCGATCAGCATTTGCGTGATCAGGGGGAGCTTCTGGCCGGTCTTCCCCAACAGCACCGACAGTTGCGGCACGAGGAACGTCAGGAAAATGAACATCAGCACGACCGCCGAGGCGAAGACGATGCTGGGATACATGAGCGAGTTGATGACCCGTTTGCGCAGGTCCTCGATGAGCTCGAGATATGCGCACTGGCGTTTGAGGATCTGGGGCAGCGCCCCGCCGGCCTCCCCCGCCGCCACCAGATTGCAGTAGAGTGCGTCGAACGTCCTGCCGCATTCCCGCAGGGCCTGGGAAAAACTGACCCCGTCGCGCACCCGCTGGCGGAGCTTGGCGGCGACGGGTTTGACCTCCGACTTTTCCTGCCGTTGTTCGATGACCTTGAGCGCCCCTTCGAGCTGGAGCCCGGCCTCGAGAAGCTCGGCGAGCTCCTCGGTAAAATAGAGCAACTGGGCGGAGGACAACCGCGTGAGACCGATCTCGTCCGCTTTTCGTTTCTGCGGCCGGGCGGCCTGGCCGCTCTCCCCCACGCTGACCGGCTGCAACCCCTTGTTCCGGAGAATGCGATACGCCTCCGCCCGGGTCGTCGCGGAAATCACCCCGCTCGAAACCCCGCCCCCCGGCTCCGTCGCCCTGTAGGAAAAGTCAGGCACGTTGAAGACAATTTGAAATTTGAAATTTGAAATTTGAAATGAAAAACCACCCGCGCGGAGCGCGGCACCCCATTCCGCATTCCGCATCCCACATTCCACATTCTCCTGAACTACTCATCGAGCACCTCGAGTTCGCTGGTCGTGACGCGGAGGACTTCCTCGATGGAGGTGACCCCGTCGTGAACCTTTTGCCAGCCGTCTTTGCGAAGGGGGATCATGCCTTCGCGCACGGCGAGCTCGCGCAGTTCCGGGCCGCTCCCCCGGCGTTGGATCGCCTCCTGGAGCCGGGAGGACATCATGACGATTTCAAAGAGCGCGGTGCGCCCGGAATAGCCGCTGTTCCGGCAACGTTCGCACCCGACCGGCCTGCGGGCTTTCTGCGCCCATTCGACGGGAAAGCCGATCTCTGCCATTTCCTCCGGCTTGCGGTGGGCCGGCTGCGAGCAGTGCTTGCAGAGGCGGCGGACGAGGCGCTGGGCGATGAAGGCCCGGACGGACGACCCCACCAGAAACGGTTCCACGTTCATGTCCAGCAGGCGGGTGATCCCGCCCACCGCGTCATTCGTGTGCAGGGTGCTGAAGACGAGGTGGCCGGTCAGGGCCGCGCGGATGGCGATCTCGGCGGTCTCGTGGTCGCGCATCTCGCCGACCATGATCACGTTCGGGTCGCCGCGCAGGATGCTCCGCAGGGCGGTGGCGAACGTGAGGTTGATCTCCGGCTTCACGGCGATCTGGATCACGCCGTCCAGCTTGTGCTCGACCGGGTCCTCGATCGTGACGATCCGCCGTTCCTTGACGTTCAGGCTGCTGAGAAACGTGTAAAGCGACGTGCTTTTGCCGCATCCGGTCGGGCCGGTGACGAGCACAATGCCGTTGGGGATCGAGATCAGGTTGCGGATCCGCTTCTCGGAGGCGGCGTCCAGCCCGAGCCTCGCGAAATCGAAGTGTTCCTGGCCGAGCAGGCGCAGGCTGACGTTCTCGCCGTAGACGCAGGGGATCGTGGCGACGCGGACATCGATCGGCTGCCCGGTGTGTTCGAGCGCAATCCGCCCGTCCTGGGGGAGACGCCTTTCCGCGATGTCGAGGCCGGCCATGATCTTGAGGCGCGAGATGACGGAATCCTGGAGCACCTTGATCCGGGGCGGAACGGGGGTTTCGTGCAGAACGCCGTCGATGCGGTAGCGGATGCGGAGGTCCTGCCCGAGCGGTTCGAAGTGGATGTCGGTGGCCCCCTCCTGGAGACCTTCGCGAAGGATCTGGTTCACGAACTTCATGACCGAGGCCTCGCTGTCCTCCTCATCGACGACGTTGACTTCCTCGCGGGTGCCGCCGGTTTCATTTTCGCGGCCCTCGATGAGTTCCTCGAAGGTGTCCGCCCCGACCCCGTAGGTGGTCTTCAACGTCTCGACGAGCCGTCTGCGGGTGGTCAGCACGAGCCGCACAGGCCCCGCCCAGTGCTGCAGGACGGCCTGCAAGCCGCCGTGGTCGAATGGGTCGAATGTCAGAAGCCGCATCTCCCCGCCTTCAACCGCAGCCTCGGGAAGCACGGTCTGCCCGAGAGCGAGCCGGGCGGGGAATTTCTCGCGGACGTTTTCTATGATTTCCACATCGCTCTCCTCCCGCCAGGGAAGATCGAGCGAAGCGGCCAGGGACTTCAAAAAATCCGGTTCCCGCACGAGCTGGGAATCGAGCAGGGCGGCCACGAGCGACCTCTGGGCAAAGGCCGCGCGCTGGAGGGTTTCGCGGCATTTTTCCGCCTCCGAGCACCCGGCGTCTTTGGCGAGCCCGGTGAGATCCTCGATCAGGTTCACCATGTCTCAATTTTTCCCGGGCTTGGGGGTCGGCGTGGGTTTGGGCTTCCAAGGCACGGGCTCCCTCGCCTGTTCGGCGAGCGGCGCGGTGATCTGCTGGGCGTCCTGCCCGAGGCGGGTGCGGTCCCCCTCGTAGGCGCTGGCCTTCATCATCTCCTGGTTGGAATCCACCACGACGGGCTGGATCATGACGATCAGCTCGTTCTTATCCACCTTGTTGTTCGTCCTCCCGCCCAAGAGGGACCCGATGACAGGAATGCGCGAGATATACGGGATGCCCGCCTTGTTGTTTTCCTTGTCCTCGGTGATGAGCCCTCCCAAGACGATCGTCGAGCCGTTCGGGACGCGCACGCTGGTGGTGATCTCCTGGGTGGAAATCCGGGGGACTTGATTGCCGGAGATTTCGTCCGTCCCGATGATTTTGTCGTTGGTCTGGGCGATGACGAGATTGACCTCGCGGTCGGAATTGATGAGCGGGATGACCTCGAGTTTGAGCACGACGTCCTGGTATTGGATGTTCGACGTGACGGCCGTGCCGTTGTTGTTGACGCCGCCGCCCGTGGCGGTCGTGAGGGTCGAGGTGGGGACGGGGACCTTCTGCCCGGAGAGGATGGTGGCTTTGCGGTTGTTCGTCGTGTAAATGACCGGTCGCGAGAGCGTCCGGAATTTGTTGGTGGACTCCAGGAACCTCGCGTAGACGTCCACCGAGTCGGCGATCGTCCCGAAAACGGTCAGGCCGGAAAGTGCCCCGATCCCGTTTGCCAGGGCCGCCGGGCCGGTGATCGACGCGGGAACCGGAAGCGTCCCGGCCACGTTGGGAAACAGCAGGGGATTCAGGACCGCCGCTGCGAGGCCGTTTCCGGACGCCCCCTGGTATTTGATCAGGTAGTTCACCCCGTAGTCCAGGTCGTTGTTGATCCGCAACTGGCCGATCACCACCGCCAGGTAAACCTGCTTGGGTCGCTGGTCGAGAAGGTCGAGGATCTGCTTGGCGCGCGCCTTGCTTTCCGGGGGGCCGAAGACAATGATGCTGTTTGAGCTGTTGTCCGCGATCAGCTTGATTTCGCCGATCGTCACCGATTGCGGCGCGGCCTCGGCGGCCTCGTTCGAGAGCCGGTCCGGCTTGCTCAGTCCGGAACCGCCGCTCGATCCGGTGGAGGAATTGGAGTTGTTTCCCTGGTTGTTGAACGGGTTCGAGGGCGTCGGCTGAGCGTTGGCGGCCCCCCCTTTTTTTTCGCTCTCCGCATCGGCGAGCATGTCGGACAGCACCGGGAAGACATCGTTGACAGGCACATAGTTGCAGACCCGGACGTAGGGTTGCTCGAAGGTCCCCGCCGCATCGAGCTGGTTGATCACGTCGCGCACGTAACGGTAGTTTTCCTGACGGGTGACGACGAGGATCCGATTCGTCCGTTTGTCCGCGACGAATTTGGCTTTCCCCGTGATCAGGCGGTTTTCGTATCGAGCGCCCGAGGCTCCGGCGTTGCCGGGTGCCGCAGGCTGGCCGCCGGGCGGCGGCACCTGGATATTCGCGGTTGGGCCGGTGTTTTTCGAGGAGGGGTCGTCTTTTCCGAACATCTCGTCGAGGATTTCCACGATCCGCTCGGCGTTCGCCCGCTGGAGCGGAACAAATTCGGTGACGACCTGGGCGGGCTCGACGTCGATCAGAGCGAGGACCCCGATGGCTTTGCGGATAACCGGCGTCTTGTCCGTGATGATGATGGCGTTCGTGTTGGGGACGGGGGCGAACGCGCCGAATGCGTTTCGTTGGACGACCTGGTCGAGCACGGCGATCGCCTCGTCCGGCGAGATGAACGCGAGGGGCGCATAGAAACTGACCACCCGCTCCCCATCCTTGGGGAGAGCCACGCTGTCCACGTAGAGCGGCAGCCCCTCGGTGCGCGGTGCCCGCGAGGGCCCGAGAATTTTCACCGTCTGGTCGTCGACCGGCACGATGCTGTAGCCGTTGAGCAGGAGCGAGCTCTCGATCAGCTTGATCGCCTCCTGCCTGGAGACAGGCTGGCTGACCATGATCGAAAGCTCGGGGCCGGCGAGGTTGGAATCCCGGATGAGCCGTTTTCCGGTCAAGGACTCGTAGTAGTTCAGCACGTCAAAAACCGAGGTGCGCGGGAACTGCATGTTCACGCTGTCCCCGGAGGCGGCACCCTGCTGGGGCACGGGGGTGGGCTGCGCGGGCTGGGTCGGCCCCGGCGGGACGGGCTGTGAAGTCGCGGGGGAAGGCAGCGGCACGACCATCGGCGGCGGCGGGGTCTGGGCATGGATGGCTGACATGGCGGCGGCTGCCGCGAGCGGGCGAAAAAGGGGCTTCATGGGCCGGTTGCGGGTTGCCCCGAGATGATCCTGCGCCGGATCACGCGCCTTTGGGGGGCCAGGGAATTGGGTTGCTGCATGTTTGGAGGCGCCCCGGCGGCAACGGACTGCCCGGGCGGGTTCACGATGGCCGAAGGATTTTGGTTGGGGACCGGCATCCCGTTGTTTGGAGGGACCCCCGGTTGCTGGCCCTGCAACGCGACGGACTCGGAGTAGGAGATGGTCGCGGTCTGGCCGTTGACCTTGATCGTGGCGCGCATGCGGCGGGGGTCCGGGTCCGGCAGATACTCGACGAGCCCGATGTCGAGCTTGTTGGCCGCCTTCGAGATCATGTGGTGCTCCTGCGTGGTTTTATCCAAAACAAAGATCAGGGAATCGCCGTCGAGCGTGGCGGCTCCGGTCAGCGCATACCTGTCCGCGAGCGGGGACGTTTCTTCCGCTGTCGGAAGAGAAAAAGGCGAGCGGTCCATGAGAAATTGAAACTGGGAAATCTCCCGTGGCTGGGCCCACGGGTCCTCGCTCCGGACCATCGCGGGGCCCAGAAACATGGAAAATATGAGCGCTTTTTGGAGAGAGGTCATGGGCCGTTTTGCGTCGCGGGAAGATAATACTGGTGCACTTCCATGTCGACCAGCACATTTGGGGGTTCGGTGTCGCTGCGGATGATCAGTTTCGGCACCGATCTCCACGCGGTCGGATTCTGCAACGCGAACAAAAATTTGGCCACGCCAGGGAATGGGCCGGACAACTTGGCCTGGAGCGAGGCTGCGGTTCCGGTGGCGGTCGCCGCAGAGGGCAGCAGGTTTTCTTCGACGATCTTCAGGCCCGCCTCTTCCGCCGCCGAACGGGTCATCTGCAGGAGACCGGCACTCGCCTCCTCGGCCTTGATTGTCTGCGGGGGATGCGCCTTGATCCACTCGTGCGAAGAGGAGAGGCCCGAGGCCCCGTCGATCCACATCCGGCTCTCGGCAACCCGGCCCCGCGCGGCCTCCGCCTCGCGGACAAGCGAGGCCCTTGCTCCCGTCCACGCGCGGACGGCAAACAAATTGAGGGCCAAAAAAATGGCCGAGCAAAAAAAGATCAGCAGCCGGAGTTCATTCGTTGCGAGCTTGCGCATCGGGTCGGGTTCCTTCCATCTCAAACCGCACTTTGTTTTTTCCGGCCAATTGCGGCTGGCGCGGTGTCCAGTCGTAATTCTGCAACACGGCGGATTTTTTCACCTTTTCCAAAAACGAATACGCCTGCGCGATGTCCGGGGCCTCGCCGGCGAGGAGAAGGCGGCCGTTTTCCAGGGTGAACTGGGTCAGGCGCACCTGGTCGCCCGGAAGCTCCGCCGCCACGGCGGCGAGCTGGTCGAGCGCGAAGCTCTGCGGGTGGACGGCCGACTGGAATTCCTTCCATTCGGTCACGAGAATTTTCGCCTGCTCCGCCTCGGGCGCAATCTCCGCCGCCTTTTTGTCGAGCGAATCGAGCTGCATTTTTTTCAGGAGAAGGTCGGCCCCGAGCAGCGCCGCCAGCAGGAGGTAAGCGGCCAGAACCGCGAACGCGACGATCGCGAGCTTCCTGGCACCCTTGCGCCTCGCCCGGGCCCGGAGGGCGGCCGGGGGAGCGATTTCCACGGCATCACCTGGGATCAAAGGCGGGGGGACCGGGGTGATGTGTTCCACCGTGAGGCGCAGCCCGTTTCCGATGGCCTGGCAGTCGGCCTCGGAAAAATCCCCGATCACGCGGATCGCCGAGGGAAGCCCCGCGATCACCTGCTCGGCCCGCAGCCGAAGCGCCGCCCTGGCGACAAGCCCGCAAAACGCCGGACCGGGCAAGGCTTCGCCGCTCGCGGAAAAATACACGCAACGCCGGTTTTTGAAAAAGGCGAAAACCAGATCCCCGAACTCGCGCCAGACCAGCACATCCGCCGCGCCCGGATCGAACAGCCGGGCCGGGATGTCGAACATCAGGGCACCCGGGAAATACTCCGCCGCCGGCGAATCATCGCCAACCGCGACCGCCAGAACCAGCGACCTGCCATCCGCCGTCGAATCGATCGGGACCACCCGGACCTCGCTGTCCCGCCTGACGAGGTGACGCCCGGAGAGCTCCAGCTCAGCCAGCTCCCGGGGATCTCCCTGCTCGGCGACCCAGAGAGGGATGGCCATCAGGGTCCGCGTGGGGAGAGCCAGCAGCAGCCGGGGTGCGGACGCGACGGATTTGATGCCGGGATCCATCTCGACTTTTGGCCCGTCCTTGGACGGGAACTGCCAGAGCTCCCAGCCTCCGGCACCGGGCCGCAGCACGGATTCCGGGCCCTGCGCGCTCATTCCTCCTCCCAGTTCATGATCTGGCCTCCGCCGTTTTCGGGAGAGATGACGACGATCCTGTGCTGGATGCCATTGCAGGAGCCGGTGCTCTCGATCCGCCGCACCGAACCGGACACGTCAAAGAATGCCTCGAGATCTTCCAGGGAGCGTCCATTCGCGCCAATGAGCCCGGCCGCTTCCTCGATGGATTCAAATTTGGCGTCATCCTCGCTACCCTCAATGGCATCCGGCCCTGCACGCAACTCGAAAAGCGCGCGACATTGTTCCGGGGTCAATTCCGCCAGCGCTTCCAACACGGGCTGGGAAGCATGTTGGATGTTGATCTTGCCGTTATGCCACACGGTGAAAAAATTCCGCCAGTCCTCCCGCGCGGCCAACACCCCGTCGATTCCGAGGACGGCCTCCATCTCCCGGATGTTCAGCAGCGGGCGGTTCGCGGGAAATCCCGGGCGGCCTGCGGCCTCGTATTCGCCGCGCTCGGCCCCGTGCATCGAGCGGAAGTCATCGCCGTCCGCCCAGTCGATCAGGCCGTCGATCGCCGCATCGCAGAGCTCGTCGTCCGCGTTCCATGAGCCGAAAAGCCGGATGAAAATGTCGCGGTTGTTCTGGGCGATCCAGAAGTTCGGGTTGATCTTCCCGGATTCGTCGGACAGCTTCACCTCGAACCCCTCGGTCTCGCGGCTGCCGTTCTTCAGCAGGGGGTCCCCGGGTTTGACCTGCGGGCTCAACCCGATCGCGATCCCGCTGAGAGCCAGTTGCCGGGCGCGGAACATTTTCTCGGCGCGGGTTTCTGCACCGATCCAATCCCCCACGACCCCTCCCACCAGCACCACTAAACCGGCGAGAAACGCGATGCTCCAGAGAACCAGCGGAAGCGCCAGCCCACGCCGGGAGCCGGTGCCCCCCCCCCCGTTTCCAAAGTTCGTTTCATCCCGCGCGTTCTGTCGTGAGGGCGGTTGTGCCAACCGCCTGATGCCGCGACGGGCGGTTGGCGCAACCGCCCCCACAAGCTGCTCCGTCGGTTTCATCGGTCTTTTCATGGCCCGGGTGAGGGCTTCGGCTTCGGGGCAGGCGGCCCCGCCTGGACCACGGCGGAAATCGGGGGAATCCAAAACTGGCTGTCGATTTTCGAGCCGGCCATGTCGAGGTATTCCATCTGGAGCCGGGCGGTGAGCGGACGCCCGTTCCCGGGCAGCCACTCCTCCTTCCATTCACCGTTGGCGAAGAACGACCATTTCACCTTCTCGACCCGCGGGAGAAGGGTGATCCACGAATTCCCTGCCTTCAGGTTTTCCAGATCGGTTCCCTGCAAATCCTTGGGCACCCGCAGCAGGGCCATGACCCGGGACCCGTCGGCCCGAGGCCGCGCGGCAAGGACCAGCGATCCCCCTCCCAGGCTCGGGATCCCGAACAGCCCGGACGCTTCCTCGAAAACCACTTCCGGGACCGGTGCCCCGCTGGCCGATTTGGAAAACCGAAGATGGACCCTCCCCTCGCGCGGCAGGTTGAGGAAAGCGTCCCTTGTGACTTTCAGAAACGCCTCCATCCGCCTCACGGAGACCTGTTCTTCCATCGTGGCCTTGCTCGTCTCCGTCGCTGCGGACGTGATCGAGTAAACGGCCCCGGTCAGCAACGCGAGAATCAGGAGCGAAAGGATCACCTCGAAAAGTGTGAACGCGGAAGCAGCGTTGCTTTGCCGGACACTGAACCACTGAACACTGAAAACTCTTTTTTCCATCATGGTCTGAAGAGCAGGATTTCCGCAGTTTCTTTGCTCTTGTCCCGACGGCCCCAGTCGGCGGAAATTTTGACTTTCCACAACCCGGTCACCGGAGTCCCGTTCGTCGTCTTCGCCTCGAACGGTTCCATCACCTCCTCGACCCTCACCCCGTTGTTGTCGCGGGCTTCGAGGACGCGGCCGCCCGCCACCGGCGGATCGCTCATGATGGCGGAAAGCCGCGACTCCAGGACAATCCGCGCAAGCGCCCGCTCGCGGGCTTCGAAGGCCGCCATCACCGCGCTGTCCAAGGCGATGGCGAGCCCGGTCACGGCAACCGCAAACACCCCCAGCGCGACCAAAACCTCGAAAAGCGTGAACGCCCTGCGGGGACGCGGAGCAATGTGGAATGCATCCCGATTCCGCATTTCCCATTCCGCATTCCTCATTCCCTCACTCATTGATGACGAGCCCGGTGAGCGGGTCGAAAAGGAGTTCGATCGACTCCCTCGGCCCGCGGAGTTTGAACGTCACCGGCTCGCAAATCCCGGCACCGTTGAATGTCCACGTCTCCCGCTTGCCCGGCTTGCGGAATTTGGATTCGGTCATTCTCAGGATCTCGAGCTTCCAGCCTTTCGGGAGCCAGACGGCACCGTCCGGAGCGATCTCCGGACGGATGCCGTTTTCGAAGACCTCGAACCGCCGGGCCTCGCCTTTCTCCAAAGCGCTGTTCCGCACACCCTGGACGGCTTTGGCCATTTCCTCGGCCGTTTCCTCGCCGGGGGTTTTCCCGAAAGACTCCGCAAAATACGGGATGGCGATGCCGAGCAGGACAGCGACCACGCCCAGGGCGAGGAGGACTTCGAGCAGGGTATACGCCCCCCTAGTTCGCCGGGGTCCCATTCTTCTCTTTCCCGAGGTCGTCGTCGCTCTCCTTGCCGTCGGGCCCGAGGGAATACAGATCGAAGCCGCCGGGGTTGAGTTTGCCGGGGTTGCGATAGACATACTCCGCACCCCACGGGTCCAGAGGCACACTCTTCATCAGCTGCTTCCACTTCCGGGGCTTGGGATCCGAGGAGGGTTGCTGGACGAGAGCCTTGAGCCCCTGTTCCGTCGTCGGCTTCCGGTAGTTCAGCATCTCGTAAGTGCGCAACTGCATCGAGATCGCCTGGATGTCGCTCTCGACCCTCTGGTCTTTTGCCACATCAATGTTTCCGACCAGCATGTAAATGGCGGACCCCACCAGCACGGCGATGATGCCCAAAACGAGCATGATCTCGAAAAGCGTGTAGCCGCGCGAAAAAAGGAAAACCGGAGAGGGTCGTTTCACAACTGCGGATCATCACCGGGTGTTTGCCGCTCTTCAAGCCCGCATTTCTCGAAGCGACGCCTTTTGCAAACTTTGATGGTTTGCCGGCCTTCGCCCGGCTACGAAGCCGCGCTGAAGAGAAGCATCTGGTCTTTGTTGACCTCTTCCTCGCCGCGGCGGCTGCGTTCGACGCGGCGGATATAGTAGTCCAGGAGCGAATCCGGAATCCCGGTGATGCGGGCTTTGGAAAATTCCTCGATCGCCTTGTCCCACTGGCGCTCGCGGTAATGGAGGACGCCGGTCCAGTAATGGTTGCGGCTTCGCTCGCGTTCCGGCGAAAGGCCGTGCTTGGGCGCGAGGATCTCGTAAAGTTCGACGCGGCGGCGCTCCCCGGCGGATTTCACCACCTCGACGGGGCGCACCTCCAATGTCTCCGCAGCCGGTTCGTAGGTCTCCGGACCGATGAGAATCCTGCAGCCATACGTCGCGCATGCGGAGCAGAGCCGGCGGGCGAACTCGACCACGGGTCCGGCGACGCTGAAGCTCCCCAGCCGCGACCCGCCATACGCAGCGGCAATCATCTCGCCGGAGTTGATGCCGATCCGGAAATCCAGCCGCCTCTGCCAGGTGGCGTCGCATTCGCGGTTGAGGTCGTCGAGCCTGGCTGCAAGGTCGAGAGCCGCGCGGCAGGCCTTGGCCGCGTGCTTGTCATCCGGGACGGGCGCGCCGAAGACCACCCTCACGCTCTCGCCGCCACACTCGTCCAGATACCCGCCGACCTCGACCAGGTAATCCGATGCGGTCCGCAGGTAAAGATTGGTCATCGCCGCGTAATTCTCCGGCGTGAGAAGCTCCATCAGCTCGGAATGGTTGTGCACGGCAACGACCAGCACGGTCCCTTCCTGCAAAGAACCCGGAAAGTCCAAAGGCGTGTCGGAATTGACCAGCTCGTTGAAGGCTCCGCGGGAAAGCCTCTGCCCGAACAGGCGCTCCATGACTTTTTTCCGCGACCCGCTGCCGGTGCGCCCGTAGGCCAGCCCGATGAGAAAGCTTGCAAACACCGCGAAGATCGAGGGGAAGGGGGAAAAAAAGACGTTGTAAAGCGCGAGGACCATCGACCCGGTCAGGAGAAGAATAATGGCCCCGAGCGCCACAATCGCCTTCAGGACCGGGCGGGTGATATCCACGGTGGTCCATGCCGCCGCAAATGCCAGGATGGCGATCAATGCCACGTGCACCCCCTGCTGCGTCACCATCGGCTTCTTCATCTTGTAGGCTTGGAGCAACACGAGATCGAGCGTGTTTGTCAGCCAGCCTGCGGCATACAAAACCAGCACGGCAGCGGCGGAAACCGTGCCGATCAGAATAGTGGCTTTTAAATATCTCATGAGGTCGGGACGGGGATTATCACCAAAAGGCACCTTCTCCGCAAGCCCGGGGGCAACGGGGCCGGTCTCAGGGCGTCGCCATCCTGGATTTGGCCTTCTTTTCCAATTCGTCCAGACGCTCGCCGACCTTGGTTCCCGTCTGAATCTGCTGGCGCGCGCCCTTGATCTGGACGAGAAATGCCGATGCTGATGCCGAGGAATCCACTTTCGCGGACGCTTTCTCCAGCGGCTCCAGAATTTTCCAGTCGGCAAGGTATTTCTCGGCGAGCGGCTTGTATTTCGAAGCCCAGTCGTCCGGTGAAACGCGCTTCAAAAACGTCTGCAGCAACGCTCCCGCATCCGAAAATGCGGCCTTCGCCTCCCAGTCCCAGACCGCGAAGATCAACAGCGCGAACGCATCGCTCTTCGCATCGTAGACCCGTTGGATGGATTCCGGGACCGGCTTGTTCTGGCTCACGACACGGCTCACCTCGAAAAAGAAATTGGCGAGTTGCTGGTCTGCCTGGCTGGAGGAATCAAGCCCCGCCTGGGTCAGTTTGGTGAGGCTCTGCAGCGCGGGGTTCGCCTCGCCGAGCGCGAGCGAAGCCAGTGCCCCGTTCAAGACAGCCCAGCTCTTCTGGGGCTGCGGGCAGTCGTCCCGCCCCGCAAGGTGCTGGAACTCGGTTTTGGCCCCTTCCAAATCCCCCTGCGAAAGGGTGGTGACCCCGGACAGAAGCTGCGCCTGCGCCTCCTCCGGATCCAGCTGCCCGGGACCTTTCTCCACGGCCACCGTCGCCGGAAAAATCCTGTCGCGCATGAGATACACCCCGAGCCCGGCCAGCAGGACGACGCTCAGGAGGACGAGCGAGATGATCGCCGTGAACTTGCGCGTTTCGTCGGTTTCCAGGACAACCCGCTGCTTCGGCTGGAGCGGCTTGCGTGCCCGTTCCAGGAGCTTGTCGCGGGCGTAGCTGAAATGGCCGATCAACTCCTCGTAGGACTGATACCGTTCCTCCGGGTTCTTCGCCATCATGCGGTTGATCACGTAGGCCGTCTCGCTCGATACGTCCGGCGCAAACGCCTGCAGGCTCACCTGCTGGCTTTTGAGTTGCTTCAGGGCGACCATGGAGGCCGATTCCGCTTCGTAGGGCGGGCGTCCCGCCAGCGCGTGAAAAAGCGTCCCCCCCAGGCTGTAGATATCGCTGCGGAAGTCCTCGGGCTGGTTGTCGAGCTTCTCGGGCGCGATGTAATACGGCGTCCCCCAGATTTCCCCGCGCACCGAGGCTTCCTCATCCATCACGATCGCCAGGCCGAAATCCACCAGCTTGGCCGTGTGGGCATCGGCGAAAAGGATGTTGCCCGGTTTGATATCGCGGTGGATGAGATCGAGATCCAAGGCCGCCCCCAGGCCCATGGCGATCTGCATCCCCACCTCCAGCACCTGGGTCTCGCCAATCCGTTTTTGGATCGCCATCAGCTGGTCGAGCGAACCCTTCTCGACGAGTTCCATGGCCAGGTAAAACTGCCCGTGATCCCGCCCAAAATGGAAAACTTTCACGACGTGCGGGTGGTTGATCGCCGCCGTGAGCCGGGCCTCTTTGGCGAGTTTTTCCTGTTCCTCCGCGTTCGCGCTGATCTCTTTTTTCAGGATCTTCAGCGCCACGTAGCGGTTCAGGTTGTTGTCGAGCGCCTTGAAGACCGCCCCCATGCCCCCCTCGCCGATCTGTTCGATCAGCGTGAAATGGTTGAAATGTTTCCTCGCCCGCATCTTGTGCTGGCAGTTCGGGCAGGTGACTTCCGTGAACGGCATCACGTCCGACATGTCCATGAGAGTCTGGCAGGAGGGGCACCCTTCAAACACGTTCTCCGCCCCCGATTCCAGGGGCATGGAGTCATCCAGTTGCTCGGGGGGCTCGGGAGTGGGAGAAGATTCGTTTGCCATTGTGCGCGGCGGGGGCCAAAACAGAGACTGTGCGCGAAGATAACCTGTTGCCATGACCCCCGCAATGCAAAAGCCAGCATGAACTGCGAAACGAGGGTTGCAGGGGATGCGGACGAGCGCATCCGATTGGATCGTTTCCTGGGCAGGGTGATGCCGGAATTCTCCCGGGTGCGGCTCCAGTCCCTGATCCGGAACGGGTGCGTCCTCGTGAACGGGTCCCCGACCCGCCCTTCCCATATTCTCCGCTCCGGAGACGAGGTCCGGGTCACGGTTCCCGGCGAGGTGGAGCCGACCCCCGCACGCGCCCAGGACATCCCGCTGAATGTCCTCCACGAAGACCCCTCCCTCATTGTCCTGAACAAACCAGCCGGCCTGGTCGTGCATCCCGGGGCCGGAAATGCAGAGGGCACATTGGTCAACGCGCTGCTTTTCCACTGCGCGGGATTGAGTGTGATCGGGGGGGTCGAACGGCCCGGCATCGTCCACCGGCTGGACAAGGAAACCAGCGGGTGCCTCATCATCGCCAAAACCGACTCCGCCCACCGGTCGCTTTCCGCGCAGTTCGCCGACCGGCTCGTCCAAAAAACCTACCTCGCCCTCGTCGAGGGAATCCCCCGCATGCCACACGGCAAGATCGAGGCCGCGATCGGTCGGCATGCCGTCCACCGGCAGAAAATGTCGGTGAGCGAACGCGGGCGGGCCTCGGTGACCCAATATCGCGTGCTTGCTTCCTTCGAGGGAAAGACCCTCATGGAATGCCAGCCCCGCACCGGCCGCACCCACCAGATCCGCGTTCACCTCAAGCACCTCGGCCATCCGATCGTGGGCGACCCGCTCTATGGGCGAAGGGGAGGCCACCCGCGCCATTTCCTCCATGCCTGGAAAATCGCCTTCGCCCACCCCGAGACCGGAAAGCCGCTCGAATTCTGCGCTCCCCTCCCCCCGGACTTCCCCGAATGGGCGGTCGCGGCTTCGAAGGCACCAAGAAAAATCTGAATCCATCAGGCAGAACAATTACTTTGTCCAGTCCGCCAACATGCGCGCCCGTCCCAGGTAGATAATTCGTGTTGGCGATCAGTGAGTTACGACGATTCCGAACACTTGCATGACAAATGGTTGACAAAAAACACAACCATATGAGCAAACCAGTAACAATCAGCAACGGAACCCACGAAATCAAAATCTTGCAGGCCCGGATTCCCCCACGGAGAATTCCGACACTTTTCTCTAAATAGGGTAATTTAACATCCGTTTACCCTATTTCTGGAAACACTTCCGGTATGCCATCACTGACATCGGCTTTTTTGACTGAGATCCATTTTGAAAATGCCGACATGGCGAGCATTCATCGGCTTGGGGAATACCTTGGCAAACAAACGCTTTTTCGCCAGCAAATGCCGGAGGTTCTGGACACGTTGATTGAGCAGGCACGGGTGGAGTCCGCCGAATCCTCAAACCGGTTGGAGGGAATTAAAAAAACGATGACTCCCGTCCCAGGTTAACATCTGCGAGGTCAAACCGTTTTTGGAAAAATCCCCCGTCCGCTCTACGACCGCACGCGGCCCTCGATTTTGAGATCCGGGCCGAGCCTTTCATACGTCGCATCCCCGAGCCCGATCCCCTCTTCGTTTGAGCCAACACCCCGGCCCGCGATCGCGGGCGTCCCGCCACCGAGGAGAACGGGAGCCACATAAAAGACGACACGATCCACGAGCCGCCGGTCGAAGGCCTCGCCGAGCGTGCGCCCCCCCCCCTCAACCAACACCTTCTCGACCCCCTTTCCCGCAAGATCCTCCAAAACCTCGCGGAGCGGCACGCTTGCATACACGAGGGTTTTGTCCCGGAATTCATCGGTGAAGAGATGGCTCCCGCAGGGCAGTTTTCCCGATTTTGTCCAGACGGCCCGCAACGGTTGCGACGCGTTGGGAATCCCCCGGACCGTGAGGCGGGGGTTGTCGGCGCGCACCGTTTCCCCCCCGACAAGGATCGCCCCGCATCCCGCTCTCAGCCTCATCGCGTCGAGCCGGGATTCCTCCGAGGTGATCCATCTTCTTCCGGGCGGTGAGGCGATCCGCCCATCCAGGCTCACCCCCGCCTTCGCCACCACAAACGGCAACCCCGTCGCGATCCATTTGTTCCAGGCCTCGTTCAGCACGGCGCATTCGGGCTCCAGGACCCCGTGCGTCACGGACACTCCGGCCTTCCGTAAAATCCTGTCCGCGCGCCCGGCGTGGCCGGGGTTGGGATCTCGGGTGCCATAAACGACCCGCCGGATTCCCGCATCGATGATCGCCCGGGTGCAGGGCGGTGTCCGCCCGTGAGTGGAGCAGGGTTCCAGCGTCACATAAAGTGTTGCTCCGCGCGCGTCGGACATCTTCTTCAGCCCGGCCAATGCCTCCACCTCCGCATGCGGACAGCCGGCCGCACGGTGCCATCCGCGCGAAAGGATTTTCCCGGCTTTGACCACGACGGCACCGACTGCCGGGTTCGGGTGGGTCTGTCCCCTCCCCTTGCCTGCCTCCCCCAAGGCGGCCCTCAGATATTTTATGTCCTCGCGCAAAATGCCGGTCACAGGCATGATCATCCACAACCGCATCGATCGTGCAACTTCGCTTCCAAGATAAAGAGCACTTCTTCCACGATACCGCCCGGATGCTGAAAAGCGGGCTCCCCCTCCAACGGGCATGGGAGCAGATCGCCCGCGGTCGCGACCGCGCGGCTGCCGCCGCCCGCCGGGCCTCTCCGTCCGTCAACACCGGCCTGGATGAGGCCCTCGTGGCAGGCGGGTTTTCCGGGGTGGACAGGGAGATCCTCGCCGTCGGCGGGCAGAGCGGGAGGCTCGAAGAAGCGTGCCTGCGGTTGGCGGATTACTACGCCCATCTCGCGGCAGGCAAAAGCCGCGCCCTCGCGGCCTCGCTTTACCCTCTCTTCATCCTCCACCTCGGAGCCCTGCTGCTCTCGATTCCGCCAGCGATCATCGAGGGAAATCCCGCAATGTTTTTCAAGCAGTCCGCCCTCTTTCTCGGCACCGCCTACCTCGCCGGAGGGATCTGCCTTCTGGCCTTGCGGATGCTTGCTTGGGCGTTCCGATCAAGCGTCGCCGCCGACCGTTGGATCCGCCTGATTCCGGCCGTGGGCGGATTCCTTCGGGAGGCGGCGTTGGCCAGGTTCTGCCTCGTTCTGTCGCTGGGCATCCGGTCGGCGGACGGCGTTCTTTCCAGCCTTCGCCGGGCCGGACATGCCAGCAGAAGCGCCTCCGTGGAGGCGGCCGCGACCGGGGCGGTTCCCGCCATCCGCGCCGGGGCCGGCTTCTCCGATGCCCTCGCCGCTTCGCGGGCATTCCCGGCGGATCTGGAACGCGCGTTCCATGTCGCGGAGGCCTCCGGCAGGCTCGAGGAGGAAATCGCACGCTGGGCGGGCATCTACCACGAACGCTTTTTCAAACGCGTCGATTCCCTCGCCGAATGGCTCCCGAGAATCCTCTACCTCCTGATCGTGGCCCTCGTCGTCCTCCGCATGTTCTCCCTGATCTCGCAGATCACCGGCGTCTACTCCTCCGTCCTGGAAATGTAATTCGCAATCGCCCGGAATTGACAACCCAGCCTCCGGCCCGAAGGGCGCGAAGCGAGTTTCAGCGGCCCTTCAACGAGGCGGTTTTTGTGCCGCCAGGGCCAAGGCGCGTGAGGACAAAAAGCGCGCCGCCGGAAATTCCCACAATCACGCAGGAGAGCAGCATCGCGCCGACCATGTCCCCTCCTTCCACATGAAAGAAAATCGCGATTGGGATCGTCTGCGTCCGGCCCGGGATGTTGCCGGCCAGCATCAGCGTCGCCCCGAATTCTCCGATCGCCCGCACGAAGGTCAGGATCAGTCCCGCCAGAATCCCCGGCCACGCGAGCGGGATCATGATCTGCCACAGGATCCGGCGTTCCGAATATCCGAAGACCCGCGCGGCATCGAGAAGCTCTCCGTCCATTTGCAGGAACGCGCCTTTGGCGGTCTGATACATGATCGGAAACGCCACCGCCGTCGCCGCGACCACCGTCGCCGGCCAGGTGAAAATCAGATGGACCCCGAGAGTGGAGAGCGCCTGGCCGACCGGCGACTGCCTTCCGAAGACCATCAGCAGCATCAGTCCCACCACCGTCGGCGGCAACGCGAGGGGAAAAAGCAAAACCCCGTCCAGAAATTCGACCGCCGGGCCATGTCTCTTGATCCTCCATCTCGCCGCAAGGATCCCGAGCAGCAGCGTGAACACCGTCGCACACAGCGCGGTTTTCAACGAAACGATGACAGGCGTCCAATCCATCAGCGGACGGTATTCATATCAAAGCCCGCCGCTTTGAAAAGAGCGGACGATTCCGGGGACCGCAGGAATTTCAGAAAAGCCGATGCCTGCGCGGCATGTGCCGACGCCCTGATGACGGCTGCGGGATACTCGACCTTCTTGTGGGAAGCTGCGGGGGCGGACGCGACGAGACGCACGGCCTTCGAACCCACAGCGTCGCTTCCGTAAACAAACCCCGCGTCGGCATTTCCGCTTTCCACATACACCATGACCTGACGGACATCCTTGGCAAAAACCAGCTTGTCCCCGACTCTCTCCGCGATCCCCAGATGTTCCAGAACCTCCATCGCATACATCCCCGCCGGCACGGTCTTCGGCTCCCCGATGGCGATCACCTTGATCGCATCGGCAGTCAGCCCGTCAAATCCTCCCAACGCTCCCGATCCCGCCGGTGCCACCAGAACCACCGTGTTGCCCGCCAGGACAAAACGGCTCCCAGGCTCGATGAACCCGCCCTTTTCCAGCTCATCCATCTGTTTCGCGGCAGCGGAAATAAAGACATCCGCCGACGCGCCGTTCACGATCTGCTGCTGGAGTGATCCGGACGACCCGAAATTATAAACCACCGCGACACCCGGAACCGCTTTTTCAAACTCCGCCTTCAGCGATTCCAGGGGGGCCTTGAGACTGGCCGCCGCGGAGACGGTGAGCGTCACGGGTTCGGCGCGGGTCGTCAGGACTGCCGCCATCAGGCAGAGAAGGGTGGCTTTTTTCATGGTGTGGTGTTGCCTCGGCATCCTTTCCGACAGTTTTGCCAAAAGTCCAATGGGAAAGGCTACCAGCGGAGAGTTCCCGCCCCACCAAATACAGCTCCTTACAGCCAGGCTTCGAAGACGGCCTCGATGTTTTCGCGCAGGTTGTCCTTGCCCCATTCGCACTGGGCGATCACGCCGCCGGACTCGTCCGCCAGGGCACTGCGGACGCGGCGAACGGCATTCCCGACATCTTCCGGTGTGCCGAATGGAAGGACGCGCTGCCGGTCGATCTCGCCCCAGAACGTGATTTTTCCCTTGTGCCGACGACCGAGTTCCTCGATGTCCATGCAGAAGAGCTGGGAGTTCACGGCATCGACCCCGACCTCGATCAGATCGGGATAAATGGAGGCGATGTTTCCGTCGGAGTGGAAGAAGGCGAATTTTCCGGCGTCGTGGATGATCCGGCAATAATCCCGGTAGAGCGGCTTGAAAATGGCGCGCCACATTTCGGGGTCGATCAGCAGCGCTTGGTTCGATCCCCAGTCGTCCATGAAGAAAATGCCGTCCACGTTGGATGTGGCCCAGGCCGAGACGTCCTTGAGGTTATACTCGTGGACCATTTCGATCAGCTTGTGGATTTCCGGCTCGTCGGAGGCGAGGTCCATGAATACGTTCTCGGTCCCGCGGAGGAATTGAATGCGCTCGAACGGACGAGCGCTTTCGGACGACATCATGAACTTGTCGGACGCTTCGCAAAACCGGTTGGCGTGGCTGAGGTCCCGTTTCATGAGCACATTCCAGGGAGGCTGGAAGGTATCGAGCGCCGCCCAGTCGGCCAGGGGAGGATGCTTGACTTCGCCGACGACGCCGGGCTCGCCGACCTCCCAGACACAGCCCCAGGAGTCCGTGTAGGAACCGGTATGCGTCAAAACGCGAAGATGCTCCTGATACTCCGCGTCCACCTCGCCGGGTGGTTGAATCGCAGGGCTGCCAATGTCGCAGGGATATTCTTCCAGCAGCGCGGCAAGTTCCTCGTTTCGGAACAACGACACATACGGCAGCATCCAAAGATGGCGCGGCGGGCGGTCCGGGTTGGAAAATGTCAGTGCGCGTCTTGTTCTTTCACGGGAAGTCATGGAATGGGCGAGTTTGTGTTTTTGAGAAGTGGAGGCATGCCTCAGGCGCGCGCCGCGGAATCCATGACCATGGCAGGATTCGGAAGCGGGGCGGCATATTGATACGAGGGATCTTCGTCCTGCCGCTTCTGGATGGCGGCGATTTCCCGCCAGGTGGCGGCCAGCCCGCGCGGGCAGGGCGGCAGGTCGTGTTTGATCAGCGCGTGCAGCCGGGCGAGGTTGTAGCAGGGCACCGCCGCATACATGTGGTGCTCGGTGTGGTAGTTCATGTGCCAGTAGAGGAACTCCACGAACGGGTTCATCGTGACCGTCCGGCAGCAGAGGCGAAAATCCGGCACGTCATCCTGCAAGCCGATGTGCTGGGTGTTGGCGCACAGAAAAAACAGCCAGCCCCCGTAAAACGGCGCCAGCGTCGTGACCACCGGCAACATCCACCAATGGAAAGACACGGAGACGGCCAGGATCAATCCATGGCCGACCAATAGGATGCGCGCCCATCCGACGGCCTCCCGCCGCTTTTCAGGTTCCGAGGATGGGAACAGCGTGTCCATCCATTGGTCCCACTGTTTGTTGTGCGCGGAACCCGAAGGCGGGCTGTGAAGCTGCCCGCAGGCGTTGCGGACCGTAGCGCGGACCGCATGGAACGCCGCGTGGGGGTTCACGAAGCCCTGAAGGAAAAACTGCCGGACCATGACGCGCAGGGGCAGCACCACTTCGAGATCGTCGGGAACGTGGAGCGTGTAGCGGTGGTGCATGATGTGGCTCGCCTCGAACACATGAAAATTGAACCAGTAGAAAAACGAGAAGACGCGGTCAAAGAACGCGCTCAGGGCTTTCGTCCGGAACACCGTGCCGTGCCCGAGCTCATGAATGCCGGCAAGCAGGAAAGCGGAAAACGTCCCGTGCAAAAACAGCAGGCCGACCACCACCGGCCAGGGCCAGCGCCCCGCGGAATAAAACGCCAGGCCCCCGGTCACGGCAAGCAGGCCCAGGTGGCCGAGCGTCTGGAGCAGCCCGCGCCAGTCGCTGCGCTTGTGCAGGCTTTTGAGATCCTTCGGGTCAAGGCGCGTCCGATACCAGGTGATCGCCTGGGGGTTTCTCTCTTTCTCTGCTGCGGAATCCGTTGTCATGACAACAATCCCAGCAAATCCCCCGCCTCCGGGCTTGCAAAATTCCGCGATAATTTTATAGAATCCACCGATTTCTATGAAATTTTATAAAGACCCAGGGAGTCACTCCGGGTTTCGCATGGAGCTGGACTCGGACACCTCCCATCCGGTGAGCCATTTCGGTGAATACGTTCTGGACCGGAATCTTGTCGTGGCCTTCCATTCCCACGCGACATGGGAGATGGTGCTGCAAACCGGGGGCTCCAGCACGTGGACGGAAGGATCGCGGACGTGTCGGCTGGAGATGGGCGATCTCCTGATCTGCCCGCCCCGAGTCCCACACGGGAAAACCCATCGCGGAAACTCGGAATTCCGGATTTATTTTGCCGGGCTGCGGATGGACCCGGAGCGATGGCCTTCGCTCCGCCCGCTTTTGTCCCAAAAGCACATGGTCAAGATCGGGCAGGCCGGCGAGATCACCCGGAATTTCCGCATCTTGGAGGACGAGCTGCTTGCCGAGCGCCCGCAGCAACAGGAGGGGGTCTGGCTGGCCTGGAAACAGTTGTGGCTGGGGGTTTATCGCCTGGCCTGCTCCCCCCGGAGAACCTGGAACCAGGCGAACCGGTGGCTGGCCCAGCGGGTCAAGAGCCTGGTCGAGGCGCAGCCGGGCGAGCGCTGGACGCTCCCGGGCATGGCGCGGCTCATGGGCTATTCCCCGAACCATTTCGCGGGCCTCTTCAAACAGCAGAGCGGGCGGACCTTCCACCAATACCTCCTCGACGCGCGCATCGAGGCCGCCAAGGCGGCGCTGCAGCTCGGGGAACAGACCCTCACGGAAATCGCCCTCCAGTCGGGGTTCGGCTCCAGTCAGCATTTCAGCGCCGCCTTTTGCCGGAAGACCGGCACCAGCCCCAGCCGGTGGAAATTCCCCGGGAAACCTGCAAGGAAGTGATTGGGGCACCCGCGCCTCCTGCCTTTTCGGGCTTTGCAAGCGCGGAATCTGCGCGAAATCATGAGCCGACCCGAATGGCTTAAACACGTGAAGCAAAGATTGCCGCCGACAGAGTTCTGTAACAGCCGGGACGGTTTTTGAAGACAGCCGCAAGCCATTGCGATTATGGTTCCATGTGATGTGGTTGATGATGGCCCCAAAAACCGGCGTCAGTGCCAGAAACTTATGTGACACCTATGGCTTCGGCAGCTATCAGACAGCGTGGGGGTGGTTGCAAAAGCTGCGCAGCGTTATGATTCGGACGGGGCGTGAGCATCTGACCGGACGGGTGGAAGTCGACGAAGCCTACGTGGGCGGACAAAAGGAAGGATCCCGAGGGCGTGGAGCAGAGGGCAAGACGTCGGTCCTTGTCGCCGTTGAGGGGGATCCGAAGAAGAAACTTGGCCGCGTGCGCTTTCGCTGCGTGTCTTCAATTGATCGGGAGA
>JBAYTU010000042.1:0-30738 GCA_041675465.1 Terrimicrobiaceae bacterium
AATGAGAGGGAAGCGGTTCGACGACATGTCGATAACGCGAGGGAGGGCGAAGCTCCGTCTGAGCCGTAATAAATGGGCTCACACGGAGGTTCGCCCTCCCATCGTTGGCGTTACGCGCGGATTTGGGGCCGGAATTCGGGTTTGCTTCTGCGGGAAATCGGGGGCATTGTTTGCCCGCAACCTGGAACAGGAGAAGACAACATGGAAATCACCACCCCCGTCGGAGCGATTCTCGATAGAAAAGGCCGCCAGCTCTGGTTCATCGAGGCCACGGCAACCGTCTATGAAGCGATTTCCCTCATGGCGGAAAAAAATGTCGGCGCGCTTCCCGTGATGGAGGGTTCCCGGCTGCTCGGGATGATTTCCGAGCGCGACTACACGCGCAAGGTCATCCTGCAAGGGCGCGTTTCCCGGGAGACCCGCGTGGCGGACATCATGACAAAAAACGTCCTCACCGTGGGAGGGAACGACTCCGTCGTGGACTGCCTCGCAATCATGACCAAGAACCATGTCCGGCATCTTCCGGTAATGGATGGAGACCGCCTGACGGGCCTTGTTTCGATTGGAGATTTGGTCAACTGGATCATCCTCGCCCAGTCGAACGCCATCGAGGATCTCCACCGCTACGTCACCGGAGCCTATCCGGCCTAGTTTTGCAGATCTTTGAGCTTTCGGAATTCGGCCATCAATTTGCCGAGCACGCCCGCTTCACAGTCAAGCAGGTCGTCCAGGTGCCGGACGGGAGCCGATCCGGGTTCCAGTTCATCCAGCATATTGCGATACCTTGAGGCGCTTGGCGAGGAGGTCTTCGAGATGGGCGCGGAGAGCCGGGTCCTCGAGCTTTTCGAGCAGGGCGTTGAAGAACCCGTTGACGATGAGTCGGCTGGCGGCCTCGCGGCGGATGCCGCGGGCCTGCAGGTAGAAAAGCTCGTCTTCGCTCACCGGCCCATTGGTGGCACCGTGCGAGCAGCGGACATCGTCGTTGAGGATCTCCAATCCGGGCATCGAGTTCGGATCCGCCTCGTCGCTGAGGATGAGATTGCGGACTTTCTGGTAGGCGTCGGTGCCGTTCGCGCCCGGCTGCACTTTGATGAGTCCGGCGAAGATGGTGCGGGCCTTGTCGTCGAGGGCATTGAGGTAGAGGAGGTCGCTTGAAGCATTCGGAGCCACGTGGTCCTGCAGCGTTCTCTGATCGACTTCCCGCGTGCCTTCCACGGGATTGATCGAATACATTTCGCTGCGGGCCCCCTCCCCGACGAGCCGGCTGAGGCTCTCTCCGCGGACGAATCCCCCGCCGAAATTTGTGGCCAGCGACGTGCAGAGCGCCCCGGCGTCGACGATGGTCGAGTTCAGGTGGAACGCGAGGGTGTCGCGCGACCAGTCCTGCACGGCGACGTAGGTGAGCCTGGCCCCTTTCGCGAGGTGGAGGTCGTTGACCCCGCACGCGAAGGCCGCGAGCCCATCGGCGCTTTGAAAGCGGTCCAGGACGGTGACCCTGCTGTTCTCGCCGCAGACGATGAGCGTGTGGGGGAACACCGATGTCCCCTGCCCCTCGGCCCAATGAAAAATTTCCACGGGAAGCGAAACTTCCGTGTCCGGCGGCACATAGAGGAACGCCCCGCCCGTGACGCTGCCTTTGTGCAGGGCCGCGTATTTGTGGGACCCCAACTCGACGGGCTGGGCCATGAAATATTTTCTGAACAGCGCCTCGTGCTCGCGGGCCGCAACTTCCAGCGGGGTGAAAACGACCCCTCCGGGCAGATGGGGAGCCTCCTCGTGGACCAGCGCGTTGTTCGCAAAGACCATTTTCGCCGAGAAGCGCTCCAGGCCGGACGATGCCACGATGAGACGGCCTTCGTTCGAAACCTCCGGTGCCGACACAAACGGCCCGAGATCCAAGGCCGAGATATTCGCAAACCTCCAGGCCTCGTCCTTCCGGGTCGGCGGCGGAGCCGATTCGTAATCCTGGATGGCGGCCGCTTGGTCAAACCATTCCGGCCAGACGGGGGCCACCAATTCATTTTCCATAAGTAACGTGCTCATGATCGCAGATTCCCCGTGCAGCGGTCAACCGACCGAACCTTCCATTTCCAGATCGATCAGACGCTTCAGCTCGACCGAGTATTCCATCGGGAATTGCTGGACGAGATCGTTGACGAACCCGTTGACCGCAAGGCTCATCGCGGCGGCCTTCGGAATCCCACGCTGCTGCATGTAGAAAATTTGTTCCGCGTTGATCTTGCTGACCGAGGCCTCGTGCTGGCAGGCGTTTTCCCTGCCGCGGACCGTGATCGCGGGGTAGGTGTCCGTGCGGCTCTCGGTGTTGATGAGCAGGGCGTCGCACTCGGTGTTGTTCTTGCACCCTTTGAGGTGCCTCCCGATTTGCACGAGGCCGCGGTAGGTGGAGCGGCCTTTGCCGAGGCTGATGCTCTTCGAGACGATGTTGCTCGTGGTGTCGTCGGCGGCATGGACCATTTTCGCGCCAGTGTCCTGGTGCTGCCCGTCGCCCGCCAGCGCGATCGAGATGACCTCCCCTCGGGCCCGGCGGCCTTTCATGATCACGCCCGGATATTTCATCGTGAGGCGGGAGCCGATGTTGCAATCGATCCACTTGATTTCCGCGTCCTCGTGGGCGAGCCCGCGCTTGGTCACGAGGTTGAAGACGTTCGCCGACCAGTTTTGGACGGTGATATACTGGATCTTGGCCCCTTTGAGCGCGACGAGCTCGACGACCGCGCTGTGCAATGTCGACGTCTCGAATTTCGGCGCGGTGCAGCCTTCCATATACATGACCTCGCTGCCTTCGTCGGCGATGATGAGCGTGCGCTCGAACTGCCCGAAGTTCTCGGCGTTGATCCGGAAGTAGGCCTGGAGCGGGTGCTTCACCTTCACTCCCGGCGGGATGTAGATGAACGAGCCCCCGGAAAAAACCGCGCTGTTCAGGGCGCTGAACTTGTTGTCACCGGTCGGGATCACCTTGCCGAACCACTTGCGGAAAATCTCCGGGTGCTTCTGCAGGCCGTCCGTCGATCCCACAAAAACCACGCCCTGCTCGCCGACTGCGGCCTTGATGTTCGAATATGCGGCCTCGCTGTCGAATTGGGCCTCGACGCCGGCGAGGAATTTTCTTTCCTGCTCGGGGATCCCGAGCCGCTCGAACGTGCGTTTGACATCGGCCGGCACGTCATCCCACGAGCGCTTCGGCTCGGTTCCCTGGGACAGGTAGTAGCGGATGTTCTCGAAGACGATATTGTCGAGGTCGTGGCTCGCCCAGTGGGTTGGCATAGGCATGCCCTGGAACTTGCGGAGCGCGTCCTTCCGGAACGCGCGGATCCAATCCGGGTCCTTCTTGACGTCGCTGATGTAATCGATCGTCCGCTCGGTCAGCCCGAGCCCGGCATCGAACTCGTAGTCGACGTCGTAGCTGAAGTCGCCGAGCGAGCGGTCGATGTTCACGTCGGGTTTGGTTTCGGTGTTCATGGCGTTTTCAGGCGGTGGCGAGAGCCTCCTTTTCGACCCAGTCGTAGCCCTCGGCCTCGAGTTTCAGGGCGAGGTCCTTGTCTCCGCTCAGGACGATCCGGCCATCGACCATCACGTGGACGACATCGGGCACAATGTAATCCAGAAGCCGCTGGTAGTGGGTGATCACGAGGAATCCCCGGTCCGGCGAGCGCAGCGCGTTGACGCCGTCGGAAACGACCTTCAGCGCGTCGATGTCGAGCCCGCTGTCGGTCTCGTCGAGCACCGCATACTTCGGCGCGAGCATCGCGAGCTGCAAAATCTCGCAGCGTTTTTTTTCCCCGCCGGAGAACCCTTCGTTGACCGCGCGGGAGGTGAAGTTGCGGGGGATTTTCAGCGAATCCATCTTGGCGTAGAGCTCCTCGTAGTATTCGACTGCATCCAGATCCTCGTCCTCCGTCAGCCGGGCCTGCCGGGCGGCCCGGATGAAGTTGGCGATCGTCACGCCCGGGACTTCCATCGGGTATTGGAACGCCACGAAAAGCCCGGCGCGCGCCCGTTCGTCCGGCTCCTCCATCCCAAACAGGGATGCGCCGTCGAGGGTCACCGAACCAGCCGTCACGTCATAATCCGGGTGCCCGGCCATGACCTTGGCGAGCGTGCTTTTGCCCGATCCGTTTTTGCCCATGATGGCGTGGACTTCCCCTTTCGGGACTTCGAGATCGAGCCCGCGCAGGATTTCGCGCTCCCCGATGTTGGCATGCAGGTTTTGGATGTGGAGTGACATGAGAATGGTTCAGGTATTGCAATCGGGACACAGGCCGCGCACGGTCACCTCGGTCTGGGTCACGGAAAACGATTTGGGGAGCTGCCAGACGTGGGCGGCCCGGGCCCCCTTGGCGACGGATACGTCCTGGACCTTCCCGCAGCGGTCGCAGACGAAGTGCCCGTGCTCGTTGAGGTTGGGGCAATACCGCGTGGCGTCGCGGTCCACGTTGACCTGCTTGGCGAGGCCGCAGTCCACCAGCGTCTCCAGGCAGTTGTAGACCGTGGCCAACGAAATCCCGGGAATCCGCTTTTTCGCCCGCAAAAAGACCTCGGTGGCCGTCGGGTGGTCGCGCTCCGCCAGCAGCACGTCGTAGACCTCGCGCCGCTGCGGGGTCAACCGGTGCCCGCTGTGGCTGATCCGCTCCTCATACCCGGAAATGGCCGTTGATGGCTTCGACATGACGGCTCAACTTACCGCCGAAACGATCTGGATCAAGAATTATTCTAAATAAAAACGCGGGAGGAGGGGGGCCATTGGTCCACGCGACGGGTTTTCGCGCGCCCCCTGCCTCCCGCGCGCCCGATCAGATCGGGCGCGGCTGGAAGCGCATCCGGTAAGCCCGCGGCGCGCAGCCTTGCGCCTTGTGGAAGATGGAGTAGAAGTGGCCGAGGCTGTCGAACCCGCACTCCATCGCGATGTCGAGGATCTTCCGGTCCGTGATGGCGAGCTGCCGCGCCGCGTGGCTTATCCGCGCTTCGTTCAGGCAGTCGGTCGGCGTCTTGCCGGTGTATTCCCGCAAGGTTCTCGCCACGTGCTCGGGGCTGCGGCAGGCGAGCCGCGCCAAGGCGGCAGTCCCCTCCTCGAAGGACTTCACGTCGTCGCGCCAGCGCGCCAGAGCGGACGCGAGCCAGCCGGGCAGTTCGGGTTCCGCCGTCCCCGGCGCGCCCCTGATCTGCGGTGCCGACAGAAGGGCATGGAACAAATTCAGCAGGAACCGCTCCGTGGCGAAGACGTCCCACGGCCCGTGGCTCAACTCGTCGAACAGGGTCTGGAGGAGCCTGAGCTGGTCCGTGTCCAGCCCGCGATGCGGCGGCACGCGCCCGGCCGAACCTCCCCAAAACAGATCATCTTGCAGGAAATATCTCCGCTTCACATGCGCGAGCACGTTCGGTCGGATCGCGATGTTCCTCACGAGCGTGCCCCGGTCATCCGAACGGAACCCGTGGGCGTCCGCAGGACGGATCGTCACGAGGACCCCGGGCGCGAGCGGGCGCTCTTTCCCATTGACGAGGTGGGTTCCACAACCCTGCGCGACCCAAAAAACCTCGGGGAAATCGTGGCGGTGAACCGGGAAGGCATTCGCGCCCCGAAGCAGGGCGCTCGAAGGGCGGCACGCGTCGGCCCCGCCGATTTCGCGCCAGAGGAAAGTTTGCACAATATCAATAAAACAGAATCTTTTGTCATTGGACAGGAAGATTTCGCTGGTGCTCCCGGGATAGGGTTCGCACTCGACGATTCCAACCCAACAACAACCTATGAACACCATCTCCTTCATGACCGCCAACTTCGTGGCACGCCAACTCAACTTCACCATGACCCGGGGCTGGGGCGAGGGTGACACGGCCACTTCCGAGTTCTTTCGTCCAGAAGAAACCTTTGCCGAACGCTTCGACACGATGCTCGGGGAAATTGTCGCGCTGGGATTTTCGGCCATTGATCTCTGGGCGTCCCACCTGAGTCCCTCCTGGGCCACCGAACGGCAGATCCGGGAAGCCGCCGAAATCCTTGCCCGGCGGCGACTCTCCGTGTCGAGCCTTGCCTTTTATGTTCCGAACGACCTTGCGGTGATTGACAGGGCCGCCGCGATCGCGAAGGCCTGCGGGACGCGCATCATTGGCGGCGGCTGCCGGGACGGGGTTCTGGAGGGGAACCGGCGGGAATTCCTCGCAGCCCTTGAAAAACACGACCTGATCTTCGGATTCGAAAACCACCCCGAAAAGTCCGTGGAGGAATTGCTCGCGAAAATCGGAGACGCCGTCGGCGGGCGCATCGGCCTGGCTGTTGACACCGGCTGGTTCGGCTCAAACCGCTGCGATGCCCCGGACGCGATCCGGCGGCTTTCAAACCGCATCGTCCACGTCCATCTCAAGGACGTCCTCGATCCGAGTGTCCAAAGCGGACACAAAGACATTCGCGAATCCGCGCCGGACCGGAATCCCACGCTCAAGGACATGGGACATGAAACGTGCGTGCTGGGTGACGGGGTCGTGGGGATCCGGCAATGCGTCGCGGCGCTGAAGGAAATCGGCTACAAGGGGGGGATTTCCATCGAGCATGAGCCGGAAGACCGCAATCCGCTTCCCGACGTGAAACTGAGCCTCGCCCGCCTGAATCAATGGCTCGCGGAATAAAATCCCACACACGACACCCATGAACAAACTCAAAACCGTCATCGTTGGCTGCGGGAATATCGCCTCGGCCTACTCGGAACAGATCTCCAAATACAGCCGGATCGATCTGGCCGGCTTCTGCGATCTCCAGCCGGAGCGCGCGGAGGAATTCGCCCGCAAACATGGCGGGAGGGTTTATCGGTCGCTCGACGAGGTGCTGGAGGATGAGGGCGTGCGCCTGGTCGTCAATCTCACGATCCATCAGGCGCACGTGGAAGTCATCACGCGGTGTCTCGAAGCGGGCAAGCATGTCCATTCCGAGAAGCCGCTGGCGACGTCCGGGGCCGAGGCGAAGAAACTCGTCGATCTGGCCGAAAGCAAGGGGCTGCGATTGAGCAGCGCCCCATCGACATTCCTCGGCGAGCCGGTGCAGACGCTCGCGCGGGAACTCCGCGCGGGCAAGGCCGGCACGCTGCGCCTGCTCTACGCGGAGATCAACCACGGGCGCATCGAGTCCTGGCACCCCAACCCCGAGCCGTTTTACCGGGTCGGACCGGTCTGGGACGTCTCCGTCTATCCGCTCGGCGTCTGGGCGGCGCTTTGCGGACCGATGCGCAAGGTCACGGCGTTCGGACGGACGTTGCTGCGCGATCGGCAGACGAAAGACGGCAGCCCGTTTTCCATCGAAGCGCCCGATTTTTACGCCGCCCTCATTGAGTTCGAAAACGGCGCGCTCGGGCGGCTGACCGCGAATTTTTACGTCGCCCCGTCCAAGCAGGGCGCGACGATGGAATTCCACGGCGACGCCGGTGCCCTGTTTCTGGGCAGCAGCTACATGTTCGACACGGCGGTCGAGTTCGCGCCGTTCGAGGGGGCGTTCGCGCCCGTGCCACTCGCCCGCGAAGGGTTTGCCGGCGTCGAGTTTGCCCGCGGCGTGGAGGACCTCGCGGAGGCCATCCTGGATGGCCGCCCGCACCGCTGCGCCGCCCGCATGGCGCAGCATGTCGTCGAAGTCGCCGAAGCCATCCACACTTCGGCAGCCACGGGAAACCCGGTGGCTGTCTCCTCCACTTTCACCCCGCCCGAACCGATGCCTTGGGCGCAGTAGCGGGCCAATGGCCGGACCAAGGATCCATAAATAAAGGTAACAACCTTGCTTGTTCTTTTGGCCTCTGGCTGTCTGCGCCCACCTCTCGAAATCCGGCCATCATTTGTTGGCCGCCGTTGTCACGCCACGAGGCGACGGCGCGGGGTGCGTGTTCTCGTCTGCAATCATGTCGCCGAGATTGTGATGATCGACCACCATGCCGTTGTCGAGCGCGTCCACGCGCTCCTCTTTCAGCCTGCGGAAGAACAGGCGCATGTCGTGGATGCCGCCCCAGGTGAACCAGACGGACGTGATCAGCGCAAAGGCGATGGGAATCCCGATCCCCACCACGAACCAAAACTGTGACCACACGCCAACAGGCCAGGGGGAGATGAGGTTCCAGATCGTGCCTGCGACGAACACGCCAAGCCAGATCATGCTCCAGCCGAAGAGCCCGCCGGCCAGAATTTTGTCCCCGAAGGTGAAGTGTTCGTCCAGTCCGATCAGCCGACCCCAGGTCACGCGCGACTTGGATTTCGTCGCAAACTTTTTCTCCGACTCCAGCGCCCAGGCCCCGCGATGAAGCATGCGCTCCATGTTGAAATCCTCCCGGCATGTCAAAAGCGAAACCCCCGCGTAAACCAGACACGCCGAGACCGATCCGAAAAACGCGATCTGCGCCCCGTTGAGCGGGAATCCATCCCCCCAAATCTGCCGGGCGAGAATTCCTCCCGTCACCAGGCCCGAGCCCGTGAGAAGCCCGGCCCAGGCACCCGCTGTCGTTCCCTTCTTCCAATAGAGCCCGCCGATGATGGCCGCGCCGGCGCCGCCGACATAGAGCGCCTCGGTGACCATCCACCACATCATCACGTATTCGGTTTGCTTGAAGAAACAGCCGAAGAGAAAGGCGAACACAGCCACGGCGCTCATGGAGTAGCGCAGCAGCCGGACATGCTGTTTGGGGGTGAAGGGTTTTTTGCGCAGCGGAACCACCACGTCCTGGATGAAAAGACTGCCCCAGGAATGGAGATGCGTCCCGTCTCCGCCGAAGACACCCATGAGCAGGATGATGCAAAGGACTCCCTTGATTCCCATTGGCAGCATGTGCTCCACGGCGATGGGGATGGTCATTTGCTCCTGAATTTGCGGCTGGGCGATCCGCGCCACCTCCGCCTTCACCGCGGAGGATTGCGCCGCAAAATCCGGATGCGCCAAAAAAGTCATCGCGCAGACCGCCAGGAGCGTGACCACTGCGGTGTTCCCCATGCCTTTCCAGTTTGCCATAATGCTCCCCATCCGGGACTCATGAGCTGTCACCGCCGCGGCGCTGTAGGCGCTTTGGTTCTGCCAGGCCAGCGTCCGGTAAATCCCCCCCCACAGCCCGATGAGGACATACCAGATGTTGAAATCCTTCAGCCCCATGGAATCGAAGGGATTGAGCAGGGACTGGCCCGGCGGCCGCGCCTCCAAAACATGGCTGATCTCGCTCCAACTGAACATCATCAGGAGCGCGGCGATGATCACGAGGAAAAGCACCTGCGAGAGCATTCCCTCGATGCAGTTGGTGATCATGAGGGTGATCAGCCCGCCGGAAAGCGTCAGCGCCAGGGAGATGCCCAGCAACAACGCCATGAGCGGAATGTACGTATCCACGGTCCAGCCCGCAATGGACAGCGTCTGAGGCAGCCCCAGAAAATACGTCAGGAAGCGGGCTCCGATCACCGGGATCACCCCAAAATTGACCAGCCCCGCGCCGAAGCCCAGAAAGCCCGTGAAGATGCGGAAACGCTTGCTGTAACGAATCTCGAAGAACTGCGCGAGAGTGAACGCGCGGGTTTCCCGGAACCGGTAAATCACCCAGCCGCTGATTCCGACGATGAGCATCACGGGGATGCTCAGCCAACTCCACCACGTGAGAACGAACCCCGACTTCGAGATCACCTCGAACGTGGCCACGAAAACGACCGCCCCGACCCCCTGTTCCCCCTTGGCCACTGCCAGGAGGTAGCGCCCCGCCATGCGCCCGCCGGACAGGAAATCCGCCACCCCCCGCATGTATTTTTTCGTATGGATCGCGACGAAAAAAAGCCCGATCAGGGGGACGCAGATCAACAGCCAGTCGAGCAAATGCATAAGTGCCGAATAGGACTGCCCCGATGGTTTCGTGAAAATCGCACCCGTTTCGGACGAACTTCCATGCTCTGGATGCGATCAGGGAGCAATCTTGATGATGAGCAGCTCGGCCGGCACGTTGAGTCTGATCGACTTGGAAGTGGTTGATAGGGTATATGCCGACGTTGGCGTAGCCCCGGTTGCCTGGCAGGGGGCATAGACGCTGAATTGATAGTTTTTGGAGAAGGTAAACGTGACCGGAACCTTGGCCGGATAAACATCCGTACCCGGAACCGTACTGGTGTTATAGACAGAAACATCGTTCCACACCGCCAGAAAATACACGCCGGTGGACCTTTGCAGGAGCATATAATGCACCGTGGAAGGTGCGCTGCCAATCGTTACGGAAAGTGGCTGCGGCGAGAAGCTGGCGCCCCATTCGTTGAGAAGATAGATAGTGTTTTTCAGCGCCGTGTATGCCGGCTTGGGGGTTCCGTTGTTTCTGAGCAACCCGAAATGCCGCTCCCAATTGGTCCCGCTGGGATCGGGATACCCGTCAATAAACTCATACAAGTACGTCCTTGCATATCCCTGCCGAAACCCTTCGCAGAATACAAGCGGAACATAGATTCCCGAGGCGCGCTCGGAAACCCCGCCGGAAAGCGCCGTGGCGTTGGAGTACCCAGTTTCCGAAATATAGATGGGGCGCCCGGCGGTGAGAAGGTCGGAATAGGGGCGATAACCTGTTTGCCAGTTTTTTGAAAAATCCCACCCATCGCAGTCGGCATATTGACCGGATTGGTAATAATGCCCGTTGCCGATGTCGCAATAAGTGGCGGGCGACTCGATGTTGGCCAGGTCCTGGTAGTGGCCGGGATCCGCCATGGACGGCGCAAGGACCGGGATCGGGCTTGTCACCGGATCCCAGTTGACAATGTTAAAAAACTCGGCGCATTCCCAGTAGAGACCCAACGGAAAGGGGGTGCCATTATAGCGAAAACTCGAACTGTCGCACTCGTTCGTGCATTCCAAAGCGTCCACCGCCGGCATGTAAGACTTGATGGTTGATTGAATTGCCCCCACGTACGAGCTGAGGGGTTGGGTTTGATTCCAGCCGCCAGCGTCAAAGACAAGCAGAGATGTGATTCCATGTTGCCGCAAGGTTTTTAGCTCGTTGACGTAGCCCGCCGGAGGAAGAGGCATATACCAGTAGCTGGGGTCGGTGTTGATCAAGGCGGCCCGGACATGCAGGATGCCAACCTCGAGCAGCTTGGACCGAATGAACGAATAGTTGTAGTAGATCGAATCGGTATAATCGGGATGGATATTGACACCCATGCTTTCTACGAACGACTGGGAAGTCCGGGCTTGCAGGGTGATACCTTGCGCGTTTTGCATGACGCCCGGGATTGTCAAGAGCGCAGCAATGGCAGCAATGGCATTTCGGACGCCGGGCAGGAAGGGGCTTGTCGTGGGGGAGGTATTGTTCATGATGTTCTTAGGGAGTTACACCGGAGACATTAGAGCAGTATCCTAGTTTAGGATAGACGCAAACGCGCCTTTTTATTCAGACATTGCGTCTCGCGTATTATGTGGCCCAATGTCACGCCCCTTTGCGCCTCGAGACCGGATGAAGCGACCTCCGCGGCACCTGGCCTGGCCCGGTCTGGATCAGGGAGTGGGAACGCCGTGAAATTGCCTGCGGTATTTCAGGGGACTAACGCCGAGTTTCTGCTGGAAGTTCGTCGCAAGATATTGGGAGGTGCCAAAACCGCTGGCTTCGGCAATGTCGGGGATTGGGCGGCTCGTCGTGCGCAAAAGCTCCTTGGCGCGTTCCATGCGGACATTGCGGATGATCTCCGCAGGGGCGGCTCCGAGGTGGCTATGAAAACGCCGTTCCAGCACGCGACGGGAGACGCCGGAGTGGCGCGCAAGCTCGTTGACCTGAAGTCCCTGGCAGGCATGTTCCTTGATGTAGTGCACAGCCTCGGCGACCAACGGATCGGCCACCGCGGTGGTGTCGGACGAGCGGCGGGTTTCGACGCCGATCGGGGCAAAGTATCGCGAGACATTCGCGGGCTCGCGGCCGGACATCATGCCGGACAATTGGCTGGCTGCCTCGTAGCCGATGGCGCCGCAGGCATGAATCAGGCCCGAGATGGGCATGTGTCCCATTCCTCCGAAAATTTCATCGTAGTTGAGCAAGAGAAGGGAAACTTCCTCGGGCATGCGGAGGCCGCCTTCCTTGCAGGCGGCGACGACTTCGCGGCCGACGGCGCACGAGAAGAGGGCAACGGGCTTGGGCAGATCCTTGAGCCAGGCGGCGAGGCCACGCACACTAAGATTCCAGTCCGGCGTGCCCCAGCCGTGTTTCTTGACCTCGTAAATTCTGCAATGGCCGCCGAGCTTGACGACCTCTCCGGTAAACAAAAAGCGTGTTTCGCGGTCATGAGCGTTTTCGATCAGGTTGAGGTAGCCGAACTGGCGGAAGCCAAGGTCAAAAAAATATTTTGCCGCCATTTTGCAGCAGGCGGCCTTGTCCGTGGTGATTTGAGAGAACTGGAATCGCGAGGGAAGGGCAAGCGGGCAGGTGTTGACCACCGGCAGATTGTGCCGCTTGAGATGGGCGGCAGTCTCGATGTCCCGAATGTTGGCGATCACGCCGTCGCCCTTCCACCGTGGAGGGAGGGCAATGATCTCGTTGGAACCGCGCGGCTCGATGAAGACATGCCAGTCCTCGTGTTCCCGGATGTAGCGGTTGATTCCATCAATGATATGGCGGGACCATTGCGAGGAGGTTTCCGTGAGGATGGCCACGCGGATGCGTTCCTCGACACGGCGGGATTTGCGGGGGGCGGCGGCCATGATGACGCGAAAACATAAAAGAAAACCGCATATGCGTCTAGTCCGAAATTTTAGATATGGTAGCGTCACTGACCGATGTTCATTCCGTCCCCCAGGTTTGTGTCCCGCTCCGGCCCGCTTTCCCTTCTTGTCTGCCTCGTCTCTTTGTCCGCGCCGGCGCGGGCCGCCGAACCAGAGGTCATAACATTGGACAACACCGCAGCCTACAGCCTGCTTCTTATGCCAGGCGGAGAAACCAAGGAAGGATATTTCCCGATGGGTTTCGTCGCTGGACCCGTTGGAACGACGCTGCCGCTCGGCTTTAATTTGCGGGAAGACATTTCGTCTTCTGCCGGGCTGGCGCTGAACGGGACATTTCCCAAGTTCGTGCCTCAGTACCCGGACGCGTGGAACCTGCGCTATTTCAGCATGGCTTGGCCGATGAACGACCTGAAGGATGCCACGGGATGGCACATGAAGGATCTGCCGCTGAAATCCAAAGCGCACGGGAATCTCTCGGCCGTGGTGGATCATGACGGCAAGTTCGTCATGGGAGGCGACGATTACGATCCCGCGGTGCGGCGATTTTACCTCGACTTTGTCCGCCAGCATGTCGAGTCGCGCCTGGGCGATCCCGAGTTCGCGAAACGGATTGCCTTCTGGGGTCTCGACAATGAGGCGGAGGGAGTTTGGAACTATTCGCCGTTTGCGCGGGCGAAATTCGCGCGGTGGCTTGACGCGGCCTATGGAGGAAAGATCGGGATCCTCAACGCCAACTGGCGGGCAAAATTTTCCTCCTTCGAGGAGGCGGCCAACTCTCAATTGCCGGATTTTGCCGCTTACAAGACCAATCCCGCCTTGTTCCTGGACTTTTGCACCTTCGAGAGCACGCACTTTGTCACGCTGCTCGCTGAGATGGCCCAAATGATGCATCAAACCGATCCGCTGCATCGCGGAGTGGTCCACAAATCCACCCAGCAAACCATCGAGATGAGCGGGGCGAACCGGAAGCGCACCTTTGATCATGCGGCCTTTGCGGACCTGATGCGGCCTTTCAGCGGAGGAATTTACGGGATCGACATGTATGGCGCCGGGGACAGGGATGCCTATGAGGGCAACTATATTTACAATTGTTTTCGTCCTTCCGATTTGCGGCCCGGCTACGGAATCATGCTGTGCGAGGCGAACAATCACGGCGGCCCCGACCATCAGTTCGCCGCAACGATGTGGCGGCTGCTCGGCAACGGGCTGAAGGCGGTCGACTATTTCACGACCGGCTGGGCGGGCGCGCAAAAGGACTGGGAATTTTTCGGTTTCCTAGATTCGGCCACGGGCCGGCCGAAGGGAAAACTTTTCTACGCCGCGCGCTGGTCGCAAATGGTGCACCGCAGCGAGGCGTTTTGGACTCGGTGCGTACCGGCGAAGGGGCTGCCGAAGGTGGCGCTCCTGATGCCGCGCCGGGATGTGCTCCTGAGCGATCCTTCCAATCGCAACGAGGCGGTAAGCATCTGGTCGTATCCCGAGAACCACCGGTGGATGGTTTTTCGCTGGTTGCGCGAGCAGGGCTATTGGGTGGATGTGATTCCTTATACCAAGCTCAATCCAGGATACCTGGCGCAGTATCAGGCATTGTTCCTTGTTGGCGCCGAGCACCTGACTCTTGGGGAGGCACGAGTCATCGGCGACTACGTCCGCGCGGGGGGAGCAGTCGTCGCCGATGCCCGGGCGGGGTACTACGATGAGCATCACGGCGCGGGGGATTCGCTCAAGGATCTGTTGGGGATGCGAATCGCGAAGCCGAGCGGCGCCCTGCGCAAGCCGGAAAAGGTGGACGAGGAATACCGGCTCATTGCGCAGCAGGTGATGGCGGACGGTGGCGAGTCGAAGGCGGTTGCCCGGGACCCCGATGGAAAGGGCGTCGCCTTTTTGCATTCGATGGGCAGGGGCAAGGTCCTGTACTTCCCGCTCCTGCTGGGGACGCTGGCGGTGGCCTCGGAGAAGTGGGATACCCCCAGCGGCGCCGGCGCCTTTCTAGCGAATGGGCCCACAGCGGACGGGGAGGATTATCTTGCCTATGGGAAGGAGTTCGACATTGGAAAATGGCTGAATATCCAACTCGGAAAGGCGGGATTGAAACCGGCGTATGCCGCGGGCGCCGCACAGGGAAAATTGCGCATCGAACAGCCTTTCGCCGACGACCGGGGGAACCTGGCGGTCGTCATCACCACACGCGCCATGAGCACGGTCGAGAATCTGCCGGAATCGCCGGTTTCCCTGCCACTCCCAGGAGGCCCGTGGACCTCGGCGCTTTGGGCTCCGGCGGAGGACAACAGCCTGCAGCCGATTGCGCTCAAGAATACGACGGGCGACGTCCATGAACTGACACTCCCCGGAATTCGAACGGCGGGTGTGCTTTACCTGTTCAAGAAACATGCGCCGCTGATGGGCATCCGGAAAATCGAGGCGGCGGAACGCTCGGTCGATGGCGAGACGGCCCGTGTCAGGCCCGGGCAGACTTTTCCCGTGAGCGTACAACTGTTCAACACCACTGGAGCGCCGCTTGCGCCCGGCGTCCTGCGCTGCATGGCTCCCCCGGGCTGGCAGGCGCAGCCCGCGGAGGTGGCCACCGGGCCGCTGGCGCCACAGGAGAGCGCGGAATTCCTGGTCCAGATCACCGCCCAGCCCAATGGCAAACTGCTCGCCCCCGGCAGCCTGGCGCCCATTGTGTTCCGCTTGAGCGACGGGGAACGGGATATTTCGATCATCTCAGCCACTGTGGAGGGGACGCCCGGCGAAAAGGAGATTTCCCGGCTCCTCACCGATAACAAGAGCTACCCCGCAACTTATCCCTGCCGGACGGAGACCGGAGCGGAATACACTTATGTTTCCGGGAGCGGAGACCCGGGCAAGGCGTTGACCAATGGCTTCGGTGATTCCTCCTATCGCTTCCTGCGAGAGTGGCAGAAGGAATACTTTGCCACCTACAAGGAAAAGAGCATCAGCGTGATTTTCGACCTCAAGACTGAACGGAAAATCGATACGGTCAAAATGGTCCCGGGACCCGGCAAAACCCCGCCATCCGCGTGGGCGGTGGCGGTGAGCTCCGACGGCGTGAACTTCCGGGACGTGCTGAATGAAGCTCTGGCCCATCGGGCCCAGGAGGAAACCAGTCCGCTTCTCGGTGAGACCGCCCGCTATGTGCGAATCGGGGTCGAATGGCCCCAGCCGGGTGGCGCCATTGCGGAAATGGAGATTTGGGGAGACTGAAAATCCTTGGGAAAATCTCATGACGATTATGACCATCAAAAGACAACAAGGAACAAAACCGGCCGGGTCGGCCTCGGAATTCCGGTCTCCCCAAGGCATTAAACATTTTGCCCGGTTCACACGCTGCGGCTTCAGCCTGATGGAGATGCTGATCGCCGTCGCCGTCATATCCGCGCTTGCCGCCCTGCTATTCCCAGCGATGGGCCGGGCGAAAGAGAAGGCCATGGGCGCAGCCTGCCAGGCCCACCTGCAACAGCTCGGAGCGGCTACGCAGATGTATCTCGCCGACCACGATAATGTGATGCTCCGGCAGTGCTCCGGCGACTCGGATCCGGCCATGCCGCCTTGGTCGGGCTGGTTCAACTATTTGCAGCCCTATCTCGGGGAGAAGGCAAAGTCCCGCGATTCCCTGTTCTGCCCCTCCGCCATCCGAACACTGCCGGACCCGGCGTACACCGGTTATGGATTCAACGGGAACCTGGATGCGCTGAAAGTGACGCGCCTTCAAGCGTTCTCGACCGTCCCCATCGCCTGGGACGACGTGCAGAAAGACGAGGCGATCGGCTATGACAACCACTACGGAGGCTGGCCCACGGCGGACTGGGCCGGGGGCGGAAGCTGGTACAAGCTGGCGTTTCGTCATGGAGGCATGTGCAACCTCCTCTTCCTCGATGGTCATGTCACCCCGGTTAAAAAGGGAGCCAGGAATACCGCCGAGGATTACCCAGAGTACGAATGGGGGCCTTTTCCCTAAAAATCACACGGCGCAATGTTGTAATAAATAGCCGTGTTTGCGTCTATCTTTCGGAAACATTTTTTCTTAATGTCGTTCGTTATAAGTCCCAAAACAAAACACCAAAACACCAAATGAAAACCCCAGCCAACAAAGTCCCTCGTACCGGAATCCGGAAATCTGCGGCCTGCCTTGCGGCGGCCTGCGCCCTGTCCGTTCCGAACCTTCACGCCCAAACCCTCGTTTGGGATTTCGACGAGGTCGGCAGTCTGCCGACCGCCGTGGATTCCTCGGGAAACAGTTATAATGGCACCTCGGCCGGGAACGTGGCGGGAAATGGCAGTTCCTATTCCGGTTTCACCTCGACCGGAAGCTATGTGACCCACAACTTTGGTCCTCCTCCCTATTCCCCGACGCTTACACCATACGACAATAACCTGTATCGACAGGATGTGACCTTCGTGGCGAACATTTCCAATCCCGGCACAAACGGGGTGAATCTCGTTGCGCGCGGCGGGCGGCCGACGGGCGGCGGCGACAACGCCTGGTCGCTGTGGCTGAGCGACCCAGACATAGATGGAAACCGCACGATATCGGTGGGCATGCAGAGTTGGAATTCTCAACAAGTGGTGCAGACCAGCAATCCCATCGCTTTCGACCAGTCCACAACCTATCAGATTGCCATCGCTTGGGACTTTACCGATTTCGCGTGGACGTACGACTTCAACATCTATCTCACCCCGGCCGGAGCCGGGAGTGTGGTCAACGTCTTTTCTGCTGTCACCACGCTGGACGGCGGGATGGCGGACCTCAATGTTGATTCGTTCACAGTGGGCGGAGTGGAAGCCGGCTTCTGGGGCACTGCCTCTCCTGCCGGATTTTTCGGCGGCAACATCAGTGATGTTCAGCTCTACCTTGGCACGGAACTCACTCCAACCCAGTTAGACGCATTCATTCCCGTTCCGGAGCCGGGCACCACAGTTATGCTCGCAGTGGGCGGCCTGGTTTGCCTCGCAGTGCGTCTGCGCCAGCGGACACATTTCTCCGTCAACGCCTGACACTGGGTTCATTTATGTCAACGACTTTGCCCGGCAGGACCGGCGCGGCGCTGCTTGGTATCGGGCTCGCCTTAGTGGCGCCAGCCTACCCGCAGGAAACCGTCTTCCAGGCGGATTACACCGTGCAGACGCCAGGATCTGCGCCCAATGCGGATGTCGGCGCCATGGAGGTGTGGACCGGTCCTCCGGGGGAAACGCCTTGGGGAACAGGCGGCATCCTCTCGCTCGATGGGATTCCCGGCTCGCCTAAACAGGCACTTGTCCTGTCGGATGCTCAGCCGGGAGAAGGCCCGGTCCTGCATCTCAATGTCCCGGACTTTTTCACGCAGACGACACCCGATCTCGCCGGCGTCGTTCGAATCAGGTTCTCGGTTCCGGTGGGGGGGAAATACATCGGGGTGATATTCATGGGAGGATACTGGCGCGACAGCGCGGCGACATTGCGACTTGCCGATGGCAAGGCGCAGTTCTTCGGGGTCGAGGAAGGCAATGACGCCTTTCGGGACATCGCCCGATACGAGACGAACCAGTGGATCGATTTGAAAGTCGTCTTCGACTTTGCCAACAACAGTTATGACGCGTGGTGGAACGGCGAGAATGTCGCAAAGGGCGTCCCGTGGGTGAGCCGCGCCAGCAACGAACCGTGGATTCTGATTCAAGCCGATAACAGCGATTTTCCGCGCACGGGCGAGCCGGTGCTTCATGTGGCATCCGCGGAAGTGTCGTTGGTGAAAAAAAGCCCGCTGAAATGAACGCTCGCTGTCGAACGATCTCGCAAAGTTCCGGCCCGGGACAAACACTCAATGCAGCCGGAAAGCATCAAAAAAATCACCGTTGTTTTTAAGACCCGCCTTGATGTGGGCAAACATGCAGTTTCCCTGCGCGGACGGAAGGCGGGATCTCTCGGCCTGCAAAGGCATCCAGGTTACGTTTATTAATTTCGAGGCATTTTTGGTATCTTGAAAAAAAGCATTCGCCTGTTGCCTGGGGAGCATTGGTGGGGCGGCGCCTCCAATCTGGGAATTAAGATGCCGTTCCGCGACGGGGCGGGTTACGACCTCCGGGGGGAGAACTTTGGCAATCAAGCCGCACCGCTCCTGCTTTCGAGCGCCGGACGATATGTCTGGTCCGAGAAACCCTTCCGCTACGGGTTCGGGCGGGGCGCCCTGGCGGTGGAAGGGGATGGCCCGCTTTTTGTCGGGCGCGCCGGAGATACTCTCAGGGCGGCCTTCCGCGAGGCCTCGCGCCGTTTCTTCCCGTCAAAAAGGAAGATGCCCGACCCGCTCCTTTTTACGTCACCGCAATACAACACGTGGATCGAGTTGATGTATGACCAGACGCAGGCCGATGTCCTGCGTTATGCCAGGAACCTGATCCGGCATGGTTACAAACCCGGCGTGCTCATGATCGACGAGGGCTGGGCGCGCTATTACGGCGACTGGGATTTCGACGCGGTCCGTTTTCCCCGTCCGAAGGAACTCATTCGCGAACTTCACCGGATGGGTTTCAAGGTCATGTTGTGGATCGTCCCCTTTGTCGTTCCCGACAGCCGGGTTTTCCGCGCCCTGCGCCAGGGGAATGTCCTGGTCAAAGGCGCTGATGGGAAACCCGTGGTGCGCGAATGGTGGAACGGCCACAGCGCGGTGGTGGATGTGACCGGCGGAGACGGCCTGGAATGGTTTGGAGGACAGCTCGCGCGCCTCCAGCGGGAGTATGGCATCGATGGCTTCAAGTTCGACGCCGGCGACACCCCTTATTACCGGGACATCGACAAGGTCGCCGTTCCGACCTCGGCGAACGGCCACACCGAAGCCTTTGCCCGGCTGGGAATTGGGCATGGATTCAACGAATTTCGGGCCTGCTGGAAATGCGCGGGCCTGCCGCTTGTCCAGCGTCTGCGGGACAGAAGGCACTCGTGGGATCATGACGGCATGAACAGCCTCGTCCCCAACACCCTCGCCCAGGGGCTTTTGGGATACGCCTTTGTCTGTCCCGACCTGATCGGCGGAGGGGACTACGAGAGTTTTCTAGATAATAGCGGCAAACTCGATCAGGAGCTTTTCGTCCGTTACGCCCAGGCTTCCGCGCTCATGCCCATGATGCAATTCTCCGCCGCTCCCTGGCGCGTTCTCGACAAGCGCCACGCCCGCCTCTCTCTCGCGGCGGCCGAACTTCACGGACAATTCGCGGCCACGATTCTCTCCCTCGCCAAAACGTCCGCCCGCACCGGCGAACCGATCGTCCGCCATCTCACTTATGAATTTCCCGGCTGCGGATACGAAAGCGTAACGGACCAGTTTCTTCTCGGCTCCGGCATCATGGCCGCTCCCGTCATCAAGAAAGGCGTCCGAACCCGGAGCGTTCATGTGCCGCCGGGAACTTGGAAGGCGGACGACGGCCAAAAATTCACAGGTCCGGCGGAAATCGAAGTGAAAACTCCTCTGGAACGCCTTCCCTATTTTGTTCGGGAACCGGATGCCAAAAAGGCCTGCCGTTGAAGATGCTCCAGTTTCCCGACCCCTGTCCTGTCGCATCCGATGTACGGGCTGACATCGGCTAAGGCGTCCCGGTGCCGTTCTCCTTTGCCAGCGCGGCTTCGTCCAGGTTGCGATGGCCGACGACGGTGCCATCGTCGAGGTGGTTGACCTTTTGTTCGCGCAGGCGGCGGAAGAGGGAGCGGATGTCGCGCAGGCCGCCCCACGTGAACCAGACTGCGGTGATGACCGCGAAGCAAATGGGCAGGAAGATGCTCGTGAAGTGCCAGAATCCCGACCAGACCGGCGGAGGCCACGGAGCGGCCAGATTCCAGACGCTCCCGATGACGAAGACGCCAAACCAAAGCACCATCCAACCAAGCAGCCCTCCGGCGATCCACTTGTCGCCGAGGGTGAAATTTTCGTCGAACCCGATGAACCGCCCGAGCGAGGGCCGGCGATTCGGAGGCAGCGCGACCGTTTCTCCGACCTCTTCCTTGATGGCCGCGTATTTCCCGCGGTGCAGCATGCGGTCCAGATTGAAATCCTCCCGGCAGGTCAGCAGCGACACCAGCACGTAAAGGGAAATGGCGATCAGGGACGCATAAAAGCCGACCTGCACGAGGTTGAGAGGAAACGCATCCCCGTAAAACTGCCGCGCCAGGATGCCGCCCACCGAGAGCGTCGAGCCCGTCACCAAGGCCACCCACGCGCCCGCCGTCGTTCCCTTTTTCCAATACAAGCCGCCGATGATCGCAGCCCCGGCTCCCCCCACGTAGATCGTCTGCGTGATCGACCACCAGAAAAAGATATACTCCGTCTGCCGGAAGAAGCATCCGAACAGAAACGCGAACAACGCGACTCCGAGCATCGCCGCGCGAAGAATCCAGATGTGCTGCTTCGGACCGAAGGGTTTTTTGCGCAGCGGCACCAGCACGTCCTGCACCAACAGCCCGCTCCAGGAATGAAGATGGGTCGCGTCGCCGCCAAGGATTCCCATGATCAGGATGAGGCACAGGGCGCCCTTCACTCCGGCGGGAAGCAGGTGCGATAGCGCCACCGGAACGGTCATCTGTCCCTGGATTTGCTCCGGCGCAATCGCCGCGATGTCCTGCCGGGCCCCGGCCGACGCCGCCGCGAAATCGGGATGCTTCAGGTAGGTCATCGCGCAGACCGCCAGCAGCGTGACGACCGCCACCTTGCCAAGCTCCCGCCACCGTCCCAGGATGCCGCCCATGCGGGCCTCATGCGGGGTGAGCGAGGCCGAGTTGTAGCCGCTCGCATTCTGCCAGGCCATCGTGCCGTAGATCGTTCCGAAGAGCCCCATCAGGATATACGCAAGATTGAAATCCTTGAGGCTGCCGGAATCGAACGGATTCAAAAACGAATGGCCCGCCGGCTGGGCGGCCAGCACGCTGTTGATCTGCGGCCAGTTGAACATCATCAGCAGCCCGGCGATGATCACCAGATAGAGAATCTGGGAAAAAATTCCCTCCAGGCAGTCGGTGACCATCACCGTGATCAACCCCCCCGCCGTGGCGATAAACAGTGTGATGCTGAGAAACAGCGCCATCAGCGGAATGTAGGTGGGAACCTGGTGGGAGAAGACCGTGATCTGCGGAGGCAGTCCGAGAAAATAGACGAAAAACCGCGCGCCGACCGAGGGAATGATGCCGAAGTTGGCGATGCCCGCCAGAAAGCCCAGCACGCCGGTGAAGAGCCGAAATCTCTTCGTGTAGCGGATCTCGAAAAACTGCGCCAGCGTCATCGCCCGCGTCTCCCGGTAGCGGTAGATGACAAAGCCGGTGATTCCGACGATGAGCAGAACCGGTCCATTGATCCACTCCCACCAGCGCAGGACGAAGCCCGACTTGAGAATCACCTCGAACATCGCCACAAACACCACCGCCCCCGCCTGCATCTCTCCGCGCGACACCGCCAGCAGATAGCGCCCGGCCACCCGCCCGCCGGACAAAAAATCCGCAACGCTTTTCATGTAGCGCTGGGTGTAAATCCCCACGGCCAACACCACGAGCAGCGGAACAATCAGCAGGATCCAGTCAATGGCCTGCATCGGGAGAACAGTGTGATCTTTGGGAATCCATTGGGGAGTTCGGCAGGGTAGGGATTGGCGCCGCGCGCGTCCATGCGGAATGTGCCCCTCTGTTTGATATTTTCAACCACCCAAAAATTCCGCCGACATCTCATTCGTCGGCCTGCTTCACCCTGCCTTCCGCCTCCGCTCGGGCGCCGAGTTGTCGATGCCTTCTCGGGCTCCATCCGGCGCGAAGGCTGAACCATTTTGTAAAGTGAGAGGCTTGTTTGAAGCCCAATTGGAAGCCGATTTCCTTGATGGAAAACGAGGTGGTTTCCAGCAAACGCGCTGCGGCCTCTTCTTTCAGCCGGGCCCAATAATTTTGCGCGGTCATCCCGAATTCGGCGCAGAGCAGCCGGTCGATATGTCGGCGGCTCAATCCCGTTTCACGCGTCAGTTCCTCCCAGGGAAAGGAACCGTGCAGCGGCCTTTCGTGAAGGCGGTGGATGGCCTGCTTCAATCGTTCGTCACTGGTGCCGGAGTAAAAAAACTGGAAGGATATCTCGCTCCTGACGAATTCCCCTCTCGCTCCGGGAGGAACTGCGGACATGTGGAGACCTTGAGGTGCCCACATCCCGGACTGGAATTCGATTGCCCCTTGAATCGCCTGCGATAAACCACATCGCGCCGTCGCGTGAGAACCGAAATGTGGAGGAACTTACTTCTAAGGAATGACGATGCGTTCATGGCGCTTTCTATAGCGGGCGGGCGAACATCCCTGCGCCGCGCGAAACAGGGCGTAAAAGTGGCTCATGTTTTCAAAGCCGCATCTTCGGGCGACATTCGTCACGGGCTGGTCGTCTTCCGTGAGCAGGCGGGCGGCGAACCGGATGCGCGCCTCATTCACAATCTCCGTGGGCGATCGGTCCCACAGCTTGCGGGTCACCCGGGAAACGTGCTCCAGGCTTCTGCCGGCGAGCCGCGCAAACTCGCGGGGTCCCTTGAGAAAATGCTGCTCCCCGGCAATCGCGGTGCAGGCCCGATGCAGCCAGGGCGGCGCGCCGGGCTCCCTGCGTCCGGGTTTCCGTTTGGGAAGAACGAGCAGGAGCTGGGTCAGGAACGCCTCGAGCACAAGGAGGGACCGGCTCCCGGATGCAAAAACGCCGAAGGCATTTTCCATCGCCATCCGGCGCTCTCCGGTGAGCGGAAACCGCCGATCTTCGTCGTCCGCCGGAAACCAGTCGCCGCCCGCGGAAAGATGACGGAGCGCCACGAATTGCCATGCGGCGCAGCGGAACGCGACGTTCTCGATGACGAGCCGCTCGCCGCGCAGCGCGCGCAGGGCGTGCGCATCATCCGCACAAACAAGGACCAGCACCCCCGGATGAAGCCCGTATTCCCTGCCGTTGAGCAGATGCCGACCGCGCCCGGCCCGGACATAAAAAACTTCCTGAAAATCGTGTTTGTGCACGAACTCGCAGCGGGTGTTGGTGATTCCCACCGAGGCGAAGTGGACCTCCTCGCCTTTTCCCAGGAAGCTCGAGAGTTTCAATCGTTGGCTCATATCAATTCAGGATACAAAAATGGCATTTTTTGGCATAGATATGTTTTGTTGGTGGCATATCCTGAAAAGAATTATGGAAATTGTTGAAACCAAGCTCGCGTTGATCGGCTGCGGCGGCATCGCCCAACGACACCTGCAAAGCCTGAAAACGATGGGAGGCGTCCGGGTGATCGCGACCTGCGACGTGCTCCGGGAGAAAGCGGAAGCCGGTGCCGGGTCCTGGCACGCCCAGGCTTACACCGACTGGCGGACGATGCTCGACCACGAGCGTCCGGACGCGCTTCTTGTTTGCACTCCGGTCAGCGCGCGCGATGGCGAATTGCAGGAAGCCATTGACCGCGGCATCGGCCTCTTTGTGGAAAAACCGGCGGCGGCCTCCACGCAAGCCGCGCGGGAGCTGGCCGCCAGGGCCGAAGCCGGCGGAGTGGTCATGGCCGTCGGTTACATGTGGCGCTACCTGGAAGCCTTGGAAAAGGCGAAGGAACTACTCGCCGGGCGGATCGTCGGAGCGGTGCGCGGCACGGCGATGTCCCAAATCGAACCCGGAAGCTGGTTCTGGGACAAGGCGAAATCCGGCGGCCAGATTTACGATCAGACGACTCATTTGCTGAATGCCGCCGAGGTGTTCACCGGCCCGGCGCAGACGGTGTTTGCCATGGGAACCGCCGGTCGCCTGCACCAGGCGGATTACGTGCGCACCGAGGACGTCAGCGCCCTCAGCGTGATGTATCGCAATGGAACCGTCGGGACGTTCGTCAATTCGTGGGCCTCCAGCCCAACCCAGTTCACCTTGGAGCTGCACGGCGCGGATTTTGCCCTCACCCTGGACCTTTGGACCGATGCCCTGCGCGGCGTGATCGACGGAGTCTCCGTCAACTATCAGGGCGCAAACAACCCGTATCTTCAAGAAATGGAAACCTTCGTCGATGCGGTCCGCGCCGGCGATCCCGGCCAGCTTCGCAGCCCGTTTCGCTGCGGAGTGGAAACGCTGGAAACCACCCTCGCCGCCAACCGCTCCCTCGAATCGGGCCGCGCGGAAACCGTGGAGGCCGACCGATGAGCGCCGCAAAATTTCCCCGCGGGCTTGGCGTGCTGGTCGGCGGTGAATCGTGCGTCGGCCTGATTGCCGGCATCGGACAGGCGGTGGACGCCGGCTACCGGACGGTTCAGCTCAATCTCACGCATCATCATTTCACCGAAGAGGAGATTCGTGAGATCGCGGCCGCCGTGCGCCAAAACGATCTCGAAGTCGCCGCCGTCGGCGTCTATTGCGACCTGCTGCGGCCGGAGTCCGACCACTTTTTCGGAACCTCCGTCGACCGGGATCTCGTTCCCATGATTCCGCTGTGCCGGGAGCTTGGCGCGAACAGTCTCATCGCCTGGACCGGCTCCCTGGCCGAAGGATTGCTCGACGAACATCCGCAAAATCAAACGGAAGCTTCGCGCGCTTCCTTGCGGCGGACGCTGGACCGCCTGCGGCCCCTGCTGAAGGAGCACGGAGTCAAGCTGCTTTTCGAGCCCTGGCACACCCATGTTCTGGGGGGCGCGGAGGACATGGCCGCCGAAATTCTCCGCGATCCGGCCGCCTTCGCCGCCGTGGTGGACCTCCCGAATTTTCTTCGCGGACGCAAGGAATTCGACCGCCGGGAGGAAATTCTTCCGCGCCTGGTGGACACCCTGATTCCCATCGCCGACATCGTGCATCTCAAGGACATCGCCTACTCGCCGGAAGGGGAAATGCAATTGCCCGGCGCAGGCAAAGGCGCGCTGGACTACCCCGAAATCCTCCGAATGCTAAGCCCCCTTTGGGAGCGGGTGCCTTACGTCATCGAACACGTGGACGCCCCCGACTTCGCATCCACCGGCGCGTTCGTCCTCGGCGCAATGGTCCGGGGCGCGTGAAATATCGGATGCACGCTGTAGCCGTCGCGCTCACGTTCCGGCTTCAAACACAAGCGCCCACAGGATGCCGCCGAGCAGGTGGGCTTGAAAGATCTTCGCCGTTTCGGGCGGGTTCTTGCGGTTCGCCAGACGCTCATCCCAAAGATCCGGATTGCCGCCGATCGACGTGAAAAAGACGCGCCCGCGCCCGTAGTCGCGAGCCCACGCCAGCGGAAAATGTCCGGGAGTCTGGTCTGCGGGGCTTTTTTCTATGACCAGCAATTCCTGCGTATGCGCCGGATCGGCGAGGACGAAATTCGGGATTTTGTAGCTGAACTCCCGGATCGTCCATTTGTCGGGAACGCCCTTGCTGGCCGGATGCTTCGGTTTCGCGTTGATGAGTTCCGCATCGATCCAGCCCTGCGTTCCTTTGAAGTGGGTCCACTTCCCGCCCAGCATGTCGTAGTAAGCGGGGAAGCTGACCATCGTTTCCATCGCATTACCCAATCCGATGAAGGCATGTCCCGCCTTGATCCAGGCGAGGAAGCCGTCGAAATCCGGCAGCGGCAGGTCGCCGGATGTGTAACAAAAAACCACTCCGTCGTAGTTCTTGAGCGACTCGGGCGAGAGCTTCTGCAGCACCTGTTTTATCTCGTCCTGAAACTTTTTGTCGGCCTCGAGATAGGCGGCCTGCGCCGCTTTGAAATCCTCCCCGGCTTTGACCAACGCGGCCTGCTCCTCCGGGCTGGCCTCCGGCTTGGGCGCGGCGGACGGCTTCGGTTTTTTTGGCTGCGGCGCGGAGGGCTGCCGCACAAATTCGAGGGTGAACGCATGGCTCTGTTCGGCAAGCCGCACCAGGGCCTTTTCCGCCGCATCAATGGAACCTTGAAAACGGTTTCGCGTGCTCGTGGAGACGACGAGGAGCTTTTTGGCAGCCATGGTTTCGTCCGCTCCAGGCGCAGGAATGGAGAGGCCCAAAAAAACCGCGCTGATCGCAAGGAAGTGAACGACCATTTTCATCGGCCAGGCGCTGCCTCGCCGCGGTACTGTTGCAGCAGCCAGTCCCAAAGCTCCGGTGTTGCATACGCCGGTGTCCAGGAGTCGTGGCCCGCTTCGGGGAAAATGGTGAGCTTCACATTTCCGCCGACGGCCTTCAGCGCGTCCACCATGCTCTGGCTGAATTGAACGGGAACAGACGTGTCTTTGGCCCCGTGAAAAACCCAGATCGGGAGGGCCTTGAGCCGACCCGCGTCGTCCGGGTCGCCCGCGCCGCAAATCGGGACGACGGCGGCGAATCGTCCGGGCGACTCGGTCGCCAGCGTCCACGCGCCATACCCGCCCATGCTCAGTCCCGTGAGATAGACGCAGTCGGTGTCCACGCGATATTTCGCTTCGACCCGGTCGAGAAGATCGTTGAGTTCATAGGATGACCACCATTCCTCCGGCAAGCATTGTGGAGCGATGACGATGCACGGGAGATCCGGCCTGCCCTTGAGCATTTGCGTCACCCGGGATTCGACCGGCTTGATGTCGTATCCGCGCTCGCCGCTGCCATGCAGAAGCAGGACGAGCGGCCATTTTTTCTCCGGATCTTTTTCATAACCCTCCGGCAAGCGGACAGCATAATCGTCACGCAGATTCCCCGTCTGCTTTTTCAAGCCGAACCACCATTTTTGATTCAGCGCACAGGCGTTGTTCCGTTTCCGGGATGGCTCTCCGGCTTTCATTTCCGCTAGTCCGGCAATGAGAATTGCCGCATCCGTGTCGCGGCTGATGGCCCGGTAAAGTTGGAGTTTGAAATAGTCTTCCACATCCCCGATCCGCTCGCCTGCAACGGCCGGGCTGATACCGAACTCCGGCGGGAACTCCAATGCCGACATGCGAATGCGCGCGAGGTCCCAGTTCACCGGTTCCGGCGTGCGGTAGAGGGTGATGAAACGCTTGGAAGTCTGGCCGCCTTCGGTCTTAACCTCCACGATCGCGCCGTAGCGGCCCGGTTTGGACGCCGTTTTCACCTCGTGATAGTCGGCATCGAAAAATGTCGGCGTCAGCACGCATTTGCCGAGCGTCCTCTCGACCTCGCCCGGTTGCTCGAAATCGCAGCGGGGAAACTTCTCCCCGCCGAACACGCTGGGCTTAAAAACGACCTTGGCCGCGTCAAGAGCGCGGGTCGCCAGGGCAGCGCCTTGGGGCGTCGGTTCCGCCGCCGACACCTTCATCGCGCCGACGGTGAAAAACAGCAGGATCAGCAGGTGTCTCATTGCGATGGAGGAGTTGACCCGCTCCGGGACAAGACAACCCGGAATCCCGTGCCGCCGCAGCGATGATTGATCCCGGCGCTATTGCGGAATGACGAAAGAATATAGCCCTGTTTATAGGTGTAAAATGAGGTGCCGCGCATGACGGGCGCGCCTTTGGAAAGAAGGTCCTCGCACCATTGGTAGAGATTGCCGCCCATGTCATAGAGTCCGAATTCGTTCGCCGGATAACTCCCGACCGGCGAGGTGCGCGGATAGCCGTCGTTATAACCCTGGATCACCGTCCAATCCGAGGGAACATCATTAAAAGCCTTGTTCTTCTTGAGTTCCTGCGGCGTGCTTTCGCCCTCTTTCGATTCCTCTCCGGCATAGTTGCCCGCCCCCTTCGGCGGCGGCCACTGGGTGCCCCACGGATAGACTCCCTTGATCTTGCTGCTCTTGCTTTTCGGTGTGTCTCCGGCTTCCGGTCCGAGTCCCACGGCCAGGCTCCACTCGGCATCCGTTGGCAGACGATACTCTTCATCCGCCCCGATCTTGCCGTCCTTGCGTTCCTTCCCGGTCAGCCACTGGCAAAAAGCCTTCGCATCGGTCCAGCTCATGCCGCCGACCGGATGGGTGGGGCCTTGCGGGTAACCCGGCGACTCCCAACTGTCGCCATGTGTCGTCTTCCAACCATCGTCGCCCAGCGAAACCATGTTCGCCGTGGCGTCGTATTGGGTCTCCTTCACAAACGCGGCGAAATCCTGCACCCGCGTCAGCCAGATGCAGAACAATGCATCTGTGCCTTTTACGGGCACGAATTTCATGCCGAGGCTGTTTTCCCACGGAAGCTCCTTTGCGGCGTGTGTGGGCCCGTCGGCAGCGAACATTGCCGGAGTCAGGGCGAGCAGCAACGCGCCCGCAATCATTCCCATCGTTCGTTTCATCTCAAATTATTGCCGGAACGCATTGGCGAGCAGTTCGTTGTCGGTGTGAAAGTGCGCTTGAGGAGATGAGGCCGCTCGCGAGACAGCGTCAGGATGAACTCGCCAAACAGGGAATTGGCCCAGGCAAACCAGGAGCGCGTGAACCTGGACGGATCATCCATCCAGAATGACTCGTGCATGAAGCCGGTGCCGGCGTGCGTGTCTTTGAGTGTGCGCAGGCAACCCATGATCTCGTCCTCGGACTCGCTGGTCATTGCGCGCATGATGATTTCCATCGGCCAAATCTGACCGATACCCAGGTGGGGATGCGGACTGCATATTCCCTCGGCGCGCGAGCCTGCGATGAAGAAGGGATTGTCAGAACTCAGAGCGTAGGCGCGCGTGCGAAGGTAGAGCGGATCATTCTTCGCGCAGCAACCGAAATACGGCAGTGACAGCAGGCTGGGCAGGCCGGGATCATCCATCAAATAATGCGAACCGTAGCCATTCACCGCGTAAGCATAAATCTCGCCGCGCGTCTCGTGTCGCACGACGGCATGCCGCAGAATGGCCCGGTTGATTTCATCGGCGAGCGACTCCGTTTCGGCAGCCAGTTCGTCCTGACCCAGCGCGCGCAGCAAGGCGACGATGTTCCGCAGCATGGCAGCCAGCATCACATTGGAAGGAACCAGGAAGGGCAGGGGTGAACTATCGTCACATGCGTTAAACGCGCTGCGAACCAGGCCGCATCGGCGACGCGGCTGACCGTGGCCGCCCATCGCGAGAGATTCGGTCGGAAATTCGGATGTGCGCTGGAAGACATAGGGCGAGCCGGGGGTTTCGTTCGTGCCCGCCTGCTCGGTTTTGACGGTTGCAATAATGCTGCGAACTGCATTCAACCATGCCTCGTCGAAGCACGATGTGTCCCCAGTCGCCTTCCAATAGCCATGCGCGAGCTGGAGCACCGAGCAAAGACTGTCGAGTTCGTATTTGCGCTCATGCACGCCGGGCCGCATTTCCGTGCGGTCGTTCTTCCACAGCCCGATGTCGCCGGTGCCCTCACCCGGCGGATTCGGTTCGGCATAAAAGGCGTTGGCGTAGGGATCGAGGAGCACGCAGGCCGTTTGGCGGCGGACCACCCCGGCAAGCAAATCCCGCAGTGCGGGGTCTTCTTTCGCAAACTCCAGATAGGGCCAGACCTGATTCGTGGAATCGCGCAGCCACATCGCGTAGATGTCGCCGGTGATGACGAAAGTATCAGGCCGACCCTGCGCGTCGCGGGAAAATTTGATGGTGGTATCCAGCGTGTTCGGCAGGCAGTTTGAGAACATCCACGCCAGCTCGGGATCGGCGATCTGCGCGCTGACTTCCTCAATGGCATGTTCGACAGCCTGGCTAGAGAAAGTGCGGGCCGATGGCGGTGGGCGTTGACTCGAAAAACAATGCTTCGTGGACGGATGGTTCATTTTGGGGTTGGGTTCCAATGTTCACCGTTATTGCCTGAACGCATTGGTCAGCGGCTCGTTGTCGGTTCGGAAAGGCGTGGCGGGCAGGCCCGCGCCGTTGTAAAGGTTGCTGCTGGCTGGATTGACGGCCCAGGCGTAGCGCACCGCGACGGGGTCTTTCACTTCCGGACTGGAGACGATCACGGTGTTTCCGTCAATCGTTGCATTGCCCCAGACCCATTTCATGTCCGCGCCGGCGATGGCAAAGCCTTTCAATTCTGCACCACCCTGTGCCACCAGACCACCGTCGGTGTGGGAGAAGGTGACGATGACCTTGCCGTCGGCGACTTTGCTGCTCTCGGGCAACGGGCCGGAGGCGGCCACGCCTTTTTGCTCGTAGACGGCCGCCAGCGCCCACTGCGCCAGACGGCGTCCCACTTCCTGCTTGTTGGTGGGG
>JBAYTU010000043.1:0-29187 GCA_041675465.1 Terrimicrobiaceae bacterium
GCCGACCCGGCAGGAAATGGAATCCATCGCCTTGACTCGCTCAAGCTTTCATGGGGAATGGAACTATACAATCAGCCCATCGAACTAATTATTGTATCAAGTTATTTCTGGACGACTCCTTATCCCCGCTCATAATTTGAAAGATGAATGGCTCTTCAACATTTGGTGTGGGGGAAAACGAACCGGCAAACCCGCGTCCGGCACGCAGCCAGTGCTCGGCCAGCACGCGGAAGCGAATATCCTGCGTCACCATCACCCGGCCCATCTCCGTGGCAAGAACCAGCAAATCGGCGTCCTCCAAGCGCTCGTGACCTTCCTCGGTCGCGGCGGCGATGTCCACCCCACGCAGGCGCAACTGCAAAATCACCGGGCCGGGCACATGCACGTCCGCATACAAGAGGGTGGCCATGCCTACTCAGGGGCGGAGTTTCAAACGCACCAACTCGGAAGCGGCAGGATGGTCCTTGCGCCAGGCATCCGCCTCCCGGCTCTCCTCCAGAAGCTCCGCGTCAATCTCCTCGCGATGGTCAAAATAATAACCCAGGGCGGCATGCACCTCGGCCAGCGTGAGGTAAGGATAGTGGCGCACGATTTCCTCCGCCGACCAGCCGCGCCAGAGGTAATCCGCCGCCAGCATTGCCACGCGCGTGCGGGGGTGGCCCGACAACCGCGCGGGCTCCCCCCGAAGCGTCTCGATATGCGGATAAACAGCAGCCAGTGTGCTCATGCCCCAACGCTGCCACATTCCTCCCAAGCAAGCAACCTTGCGCTCTATGCCGGATAAAATCACGGCTCGGGCGGAGCCTCGCCCGGCATGAAAATCCCCCGCGCATCGGCGAACTGTGAGCGCCGATATAGAAAGCCGATGAATTGGCCGGTTTGAAAAGCCGATTCTTCCGCGCGGGCGTTTTCTTCAAAAGCTTCCCACAAAGCTCTTCTTCCTTCGTTTTGTTCTTCGTCTTGTTCCGTGGTGAGAAGCGCGAGGATTTTCTTCTTTGATGCGGGATTTCTTCGCGGGTCCGGCGGCTCATTCTGAGTCTGCCGATGAAATCAAAAACGACCCGCAAGTGCCTGAATTGCAGCGAGCAATTTATTCCCGATCCCCGCAATCGCGAGCGGCAATGTCACTGTGGGAAGGAGGAATGTCAGAAGGCATCCAAAGCGGCCAGTCAGAGGCGGTGGACGAGCAAGGAGGAGAACGAAAATTACTTTCGTGGGGCGGAAAATACTGACCGGGTGAGACAGTGGCGGAAGGCGAATCCCGGCTACCGGCGCAAAAAGAGGCCTCAGCCGCCGGATGTGCAACAAGATCCCTTCGACAATCAATGTGTTGAAGTTGTTGAGGTTATAGGTTTGGCACAGAGCGGTGTGCTACAAGATGTCTGCCTGGCTCAACCCGCTCTGCTGGTGGGGATTATCGCGATGATGACCGGGAATGTGCAACAAGAGGACATCGCAGCCAGTGCCCGTTCGTTTTTGGCTCGGGGCGAGGACATCCTGCGCATGGGGCGCGGGAGTGCGCCTTCGCCACACCATGAAAACCAAACCCGTTCTGTGCCCGCAGCGACTGCGGCAAGTGCCCCGGCAATTTAGCTGGATCGATCAAAGGCTGGTCCGAGACGGGCACATCCGGGGGCGAACGCCGCGGAGTCTGGCGCTATATCTATTTTTATGCACGGTGGCCGATGCGCAGGGGACCAGCTACTACTCGGACTCCACGGCGGCCGGGATGCTGGGATTTTGCTCCACGGAACTGCGTGCGGCGCGCTCGGAGTTGGTGGCGGCGCGGCTCATTGCCTACAGTGCGCCATTTTATCAGGTTTTGAGCCTGGAGCCGACGGCGGCGGTGTCGAGGGAACCGCAGGAGCGGCTGGGAGAGGAGCTTTCCGTCGGGGAAATCCTGCGTTCCATGATGGAGGCGAAATGATCGCCTACGAGAGCATCGTGAAGGACTATGTGCGCTCGGTGCGCCCGGTGCGGCATCCCGCGTTCCTGAGCCTGGCCTTCGCGCCCGGAGAAGCCGCGCAGGTGGACTGGGGCTGCGCGGGCATGATTGAGATGGGAAACACGCGTCGGCGGCTCTCCTTTTTCGTGATGGTGCTCTGCCACTCGCGACTGGCCTACGTCGAGTTCACCTGCGGGGAATGCCTGGAGCACTTCCTGGCCTGCCACCAGAACGCGCTCGAGTTTTTTGGCGGCACGCCCGCCGCAGTGCTCATCGACAACCTGAAGACCGGCGTGCTGGTGCATCCTTTCGGCGAGAGGGCCACCTTCCATCCGCGCTATCTCGACTTTGCCGCCCATTACGGCTTCGAGGCGCGTGCGTGCAATGTGCGCAAACCCAACGAAAAAGGGCGCGTGGAAAACTTCGTGGGCTACGTGAAGAAAAACTTCCTTGGAGGCCTGGATCTGCCTCCCGGCCTCGTTGCCATGAACACGGCCTCGCGCCAGTGGCTCTTCTCCATCGCCAACGCGCGCGTCCATGCGGAAACCCACAAAGTCCCCAGCGAGGTCTTCGCGCTCGAAAAGCCCGCGCTGCGCCCCCTGCCGCCCGTGGCCGCCGACACCTCCGTCACGCGACTCGTGCGGGTCACAAACCGCTGCCGCATCGCGCTCGACACCAACCGCTACTCCGTGCCCGCGATCTATGCCTCCCAGCGCCTCACGCTCAAGGTGTTTGGCGACCGCCTCTGCCTCTACCACGCGCACAACCTTGTCGCCACGCATCCCCGCAGCTACGAGCGGCACCGCGATTTTGAAAACCCCGACCACGTCAAGGATCTCCTCGACCAGCGCCGCCGGGCGCGCGACGCCAAGTGGATGCTCGCCTTTTACTCCCTGAGCCCGCACGCCGAGCACTATCACCAGCAGTTGGTGGCCCGCAGCCTCAAAGCCCGCGTTCACGTCAACAAGATCCTCGCCCTCTCCGACATCTACGGCCCGGACAAAGTCGCCCGTGCCATGGAAGACGCCATCGCCAGCGAGGCGTTCTCCAGCCAATACATCGAGAACATCCTCCAGCAGCGCGAGCGCCACACCCCCCAGCCCGGGCCGCTGCATCTCACCCGTCGCTCCGACCTCCTGGATATCGAACTCTCCCCCGCCGACCTCAGCCTCTACGACACACTATGAAAACCGACATCGCCACCCTTGACGCCCGCCTTGCCACATTGCGCCTGCCGTTCCTCCAAGAGCACTGCCTGCCCTTTGCCGCCACGGCCGCAAAAAACTCCCTCACCCACCTCGACTACCTCGCCCAGCTCATCGAAGGCGAGGATGCCCGGCGTGCCGACCGCTCCGTCGCCCGGCGCATCCAAGCCGCTCGGTTCCCGGTCATCAAAACTCTCGACTCGTTCCGGTGGGACTGGCCCAAGAAAATCAACCGTCTCCAGATCCAGGATCTCTTCCGCCTCCAGTTCGTCGCCGACAAAGCCAACGTCATCCTCCTGGGCCTTGTCGGGCTCGGGAAAACCCACCTCGCCACGGCCCTTGGCTACGCGGCCTGCCAGCAGGGCATGAGCGTGCTCTTCGCCAACGCCATCGATGTCATCAACACGCTGAGCGAGGCTCAGACCAAAGGCTCCCTCAAATCCGAACTGCGCAAATACACCACCCCGGCGCTCCTGGTTCTTGATGAGGTTGGCTACCTTCCCATCGACCAGCGAGGGGCCGACCTGCTCTTCCAAGTCATCAGCGCACGCTACGAGCGGGGGTCCATCGTGCTCACCACCAACAAGGCCTACAAGCAGTGGTCCTCCATCTTCAACGGCGACTCCACCATTACCTCCGCCGTCCTCGACCGCCTCCTCCATCACGGGGAAACCGTCATCATCGAAGGCTCAAGCTTCCGCATGAAAGACCGCCTCGAACCCTGAAAATATCCGGAGCCGAAAATGCTCAATATCCCGCTTTTGCAATCGGCTTTTTTGTCCGGCCAAATAATCGGCTTTTTACACCGCCGCGCGCAGCGAACTGGCTCTCGGCCAGCAACGGGGAATGGATCCTCGTCCTCAGCGGCGGGATCTGGCTGGTGCGGACGGTGCTGGGAGGGTGAGGCTCCGTCCGAACCCAAATATTACGGCTCACACGGAGGTTCGCCCTCCCATCACCACCTCAGTTCGTGGATGACGCCCTGGTGCGGCCAGTCGCCGCTTTTTGTGACAAGTCCGGCGCGGACGGGGTTTTCCAGGACGTAGGCCCATTTTTCCGAATAGTTTTCGCCGCGCCGCAGGCGGGTGTCCCAGAAGTCGGTTTGCCAGCGCCAGGCGGGATCGGGCGCGTGGCGGGAGGCGTGGCTTTTCCAGAAGCGGACCCATTGATCGAGGCGGGCTTCGAAATCGCATGGCGCACAGAAGAGGTGCACGTGGTCGGGCATCAGAACGTAACGTCCGACGCGCCAGCGGTCGGCCGCTTTCCAGGCGTCGAGGAGCAATGCATGCGCGGCCTCGCAGGCCAGCCACGGGAGCCGCTTTTCCGTGCAGACGGTGAGGAACACGATCGTCGGTTCCGAAAGCGAAATCTGAACGCCCTTCGCGGGATGCTTGCGCCCGATGTCCTCCATGTGCGCACCTTAGCGGGCAAGGCGGCGAAAGACAACACCGGGAGGGTGAGCTGGCTCTCAGGCACACGGTGAACTGGCTGATGGTTTACGGGTTCGACTACGCGCTTTACCCGTTTGCCATCTGGAAATTGGGAGCATTGGCTGGCGGTGGGATCATGGCGCTGGCGTCGCTGGTCATCTGCTTTTTCTGCCTTTGGTTTTACGACTGGAGCAAGCGGGAGTGGCGGTGACTTGCCCCGCAGCCAGATTACTGGATCCGTCCGCAAGATGGGGTCGTTTCGCGCAGTTGTTCCGCATGCCCTGAGGCAACGCGCAGATCGGTGATGGTGCGTTTACCGGCCCAGCCGCGCTGGTGCGGTTTGCAAAGGCCACACGCGGATTTTCTGGCCGGGCGGGATCGCCGCTGGACAAGCCGGGATTTCATGAGGGGCGGGGGTCCGAAAAATATGCGTTCAGGGCGGTGACCAGAGAATCCAAATCGGCCGTCGCGGTTTTCCACACTTGGTCGAGGTCCACGTCACCGTAATCGTGCGCGATGATGTTGCGCATACCCCTCATGCTTCGGAAGGGGAGGTTGGGGAAACGCTCCTGCGTCTCCGGGGCGAGTCGGCTGGCGGCTTCGCCGATGATCTCAAAACGGCGAAGCACGGCGTCCTGCTTTTCCATGCCGGACATGAACGCCTCGTGGCTGACGCCGTCGAGATAAGCGCGGATAGTCAACGCCGAGTCGAGAATATCGCGCAGCAGCCCGGATTGTTTGTCACCGGGCATAGAGCGGGATGGGATACGCGAGGATTTGTTCGCGACGGAAGGGGTTGCGGCTGTGCTCGACGGCGCGGCGGCTCACGAGGTCCACGCGGCAGCCGAGCCGTTCCTCGAGATCTTCCTTCAAGGCACCCATTTCAAAAAGCCCGATGTCGCTGCCTGGCAGAAACTCCACCAGCAAGTCCACATCACTGCCGGGCCGTCCCTGGCCGCGCGCCACGGAGCCGAACAATTCCACACGGCCGACACCCCGCCTCTCGCAGACGGCTTGGACTACGGCGCGGATTTCGTCCAGCGGCGGCGGTGCTGTGAGTGTCAGAGACATGCCGTATCCTTAGCCCCTTATGAATGACAGGGCAAGCCAGAGGAACAGGACGGGGACCTCCCCGCTTTTGTGCTCTCGGTTCACACCGACCAGTTCATCACGACCGCCTACCTCCGCCATGGAGCGTTCCGCGGGATGACGCGGCGGGATTGGACGATCTTCCTCGGAAGCTGGCTGCTGTCGAACCTGATCTGGATCGCGGTCTGCGCGGGTGGGGTGGAAGCCGTGCGGCGGATGCTGGGAGGGTGAGGCTCCGCCCGAACCCATATATCACGGCTCACACGGAGGTTCGCCCTCCCGGTGTCATGATTGCGGGACGATTCTGCAAAAGCGGATGTTTGGGCGGGAGATTGCGGTAGCCTGCCCATGCCAAGGCCCTTGCACTGGCGGAGGAAATTGTCATCCCCGGAATGTTCTACCGCCAAGACATCGGCGAAAACGTGGATTTTTCGATTTTGAGGGAGGGCGAGGCTCCGTCTGAGCCCAAATATGAAAGAAGAATCGACTCAGACGGAGCCTCGCCCTCCCTCACTCCTCCCCTGCAAGCTAAGAATATGAATTCAGAGAGCCGAGAAACAAAGCCGAAGCAAGCTTCGGGGCACCCAGTTACACCCAGCCCAGCCTTTTTCCCTGTCGGGGAATTTCCATTCGACCGAGCGGGCGAACTAGCGCATGCTGGCCCACTATGACATTTCAAGCCCGGATCGACCAGGAAATCAAGGCGGCCATGCTGGCGCGCGAGACGCTGAAACTCGGCGTGCTGCGCATGCTCAAGGCCGCGCTCATGAACGCGGCCATCGAGAAGCACGGGGCCGGCGGCGCGCTGGATGACGCTGACGCGCTGGCCATCGTCCGCAAGGAAATCAAGAAGCGCCAGGATTCGATCGAGGGGTTCGAAAAAGGCGGGCGCCCGGCGATGGCGGAGAACGAGCGCGCCGAGATGGCGATCCTCTCGGTGTTTCTTCCGGCGGCACCGAGCGCCGAGGAGGTCGCCGCGCTGGTGCGCGAGGCCATCGCCGAAGCCGGTGCGACCACGCGGCAGCAGATGGGCGCGGTGATGAAGGTCCTCAACGCCAAAGCGGAAGGCCGCATCGACGGGCGCACGCTCAGCGCAGAGGTGCAGAAGCAACTCGGCTCCTGACGGGGCGTCGGGGGGGCATCAGGGGCCGAGCGCCCGAAGAAGCGCCGAGGCCGCGCGTTCCGAGGCTCCCCGCGCATCCAGTTCCGAGGTGATTTGCAGGAGTTTCCGGGAGAGGGATTCCCTGGCGGCATCGTCGCGCAGGAGGCGGAGGACTTCGTGGGCGAGCGCCCCGGGGGTGGCGTCGTTTTGAATGAATTCGCGGACGATGTGGGGAGCCGACCGGGCGGGCAGGCGGGGGTTCGGCGGCGGGTTTTGGCGGTAGTTGTTCAGGATATTGACGATTCCGAGTCCGTCCACATCCACAAGGCGTTTTCCGATTTCAAAAGTGAGCCAGGCGATCTTGTAGATCAGGCAATACGGGAGGCCGAAGAACGCGGCCTCGAGTGTGGCGGTGCCGGAACAAACCACGCCGACGGAGGCGCGCTGCATCAGATCATGCGCGGATCCGGCCCGGACAACAATCTCTCCGGCCATCGCCCGCATCCGCTCCGCATGGGCGTCGCTTGCCGCCGCCGCCTCGAAGCGGACCTCCGGAAATTCGCGCCGGATGATTTTCGACGCCTCGATCATCGCCGGAAATATCCGTCGCACCTCGCGCTCACGGCTTCCGGGGAAAAACCCGACGAGCCCGGGCTCGCGGGGGGCGGAGATCCTTTCCCGTTCGAGCGCTTCCAACAACGGGTGGCCCACGAAGACGGTGTGGAGGCCGCTGGCCTCATACATCGGGGCCTCAAACGGAAACACGCAGATCATCAGGTCGAGGATGGCGGCCATTTTGGGGATGCGCCTGCGGTTCCATGCCCAGACCTGCGGGCTGATGTAATACAGGATTTTTCCTCCGTAGCCGGACTTTCGGAGGGCTCTGGCAAGTCGCAGGTTGAAGCCCGGATAATCGACCAGCACGACGGCTGACGGTCTTGTCTCTCCGATGTCCGCCAGCATCCGCCGGAATTTCGCTTTGAAATACCCGTAGTTCCGGAGCACGTCCCAGAGCCCGAGCACGGCCGCCTGCGCAGTCCAGTTGTCGAACGGCCTGCCTGCGAGATCCTGCATCCGCGCGCCCCCGGCCCCCATGAAATGGATGTCCGGACGCATTTCGCGCAGGGCGCGCATGACCTCGGCGGCCCGCGCATCCCCGCTGGCCTCTCCGGCGACGAACCACAGGGTGGAGGAAGTTGCGGCCATGCCTTCAGATCTCCAAAAGATCGAGGACCTGTTGGGGCTTTTCACAAATCCCGCAGCTCCATTTGCCAAACCGGCCCGAGGCATTCACGGCTTCGACCCATTCATCGGCGGCCGCCCTTTTGGCAAGCGCCGACTCGTTCATTTGTCCCTTGACCTCAAGGAACGGCCCCGGATCCGCGTCCACGGGTCCGACCGGCGGGTTGTTGACGCGCGTTTCCTTGTCGTGGGTGTATTGGACGATCGGGAGCTTGGCTTTTTTCCCTTCGGAGCGAGGGCGTGGCATCGGGAGCGAATTTATGCACTCCATAGACACGCTGGCAAGGAAACGACGTGAGGATCTCTCGCATAAAGCAGGCCGCTTCGAGCGGCTCCAACCTTCAAGTCTCCGCCTTTTCCGGAGATTTTTGACTTTTCGCGCAAAATTCTTTTGACAACGCATCAGGTTTCGTAATATCGGAGCCGTCCGTCAGGGGAAAACATTGACTTAATTGTCACTTTGACGATGCGAACCGGATCGTTTCACGACAATGAAACGTCCCGCCATCCAGGATATTCAAACGACGCTTGGCCCGCCGCTGAAGAGAGGGTTTTTTCTCAAGGATAACCCGCATGTGAGCGCATAGCCCCCTTCGCCTTTATCCTGGGACCCTCCCCGGCATCCAAAAAAATTCAGCCCAACACAAGAATTGTTCCACGTGGAACGCCAAAGACGCACCACGACCCAACAAGGCCCAAACAAATTATCCGCGCTCACCCGAAGCTCCCCATTGGCCGGAAACGTGTTCCACGTGGAACACGAGCACCCCTCCCCAACCAGTCCATCCGTCAGATGGTCTGCGACAAAAACCCACCGTCCACGCGCAAATCAATTCCAGTCACAAAGGAGGACGCCCTTGCCGAAGCGAGAAAAACTGCGGGCCCAACAAGCTCTTCCGCCGATCCAAAGCGGGTCATGGGCGTGTGGGAAAGAATCGAGGCGGCTCGCGGGGTCGGGGATCCGTCCGGGTTGAACAGGAGGCGGTGGTTCTGTTCGGCGGGAAAAAATCCGGGGGTGAGGGAATTTACCCGCACGCCATGCGGCGCCCATTCGCGGGCGAGGAATTGGGTGAGGTTGAGCACGGCGGCTTTTGCGGCCGAATAAGCCACAACGCGGGAGAGGGGCAGGTGGGCGGAAATGCTGGCGATGTTGATGATGCTTCCCTTCCCTGCCGCAACCATCGCCGGACCGAAAACCTGACAGGGAAGCAGGGCACCTCCGACCAAGTTGAGATCGAAGTTGGCACCCCAATCCGCGACGGCGATCTTCTCGAAGGCATTTTCTGCGGTGACGGTCACTTTGGGATCATTTCCCCCGGCGGCATTGACGAGAACTGTCGGAGTTCCAAAATGGTTCCGGATATTGGCGAGAAGGTTTTCCAACCCGGGTTTTGACGAGGCGTCCGCCTCGAAAAAAACGGCTGTTCCCCCGGCTTTGGAAATGGCCGCGACCCGTTCGCCGCCTCGCGCGGCATTGCGTCCGGAAACGACCACCTTCGCGCCGCCCACAGCCAATCCCTCCGCCAAAGCGCCACCAAGAACTCCTGTTCCGCCAATGACAACGGCAATTTCGCCCGTGAGATCAAAGAGGTTCATTCCTGCAGAATAATCAAACCCGGCTCCACATGGCATCGTTTTTTTGATTTTCTCGCAACTTGTTTTGGGACATATAGAGCGGCTGAATGAAAGACACCCAGAATGAGCCGGACTCCCGCCAGCTTCCGATTGACCGGGTTGGCGTGAAGGCTTTGCGGTATCCGATCCAAATCCGCGACAAGGACCACGCGACCCAGAGCACCATCGCAACCGTCCAGCTTACCGTGGACCTTCCGCACCATTTCAAGGGGACACATATGAGCCGGTTCATCGAAGTCCTCGGCTCGCACGGCCCGGTCGTGCATGTCGACAATATCCGGAACATTCTGGAGCAGCTCACGAATCGGCTCGAAAGCGACTGCGCCCACCTGGAGTTCGAGTTTCCGTTCTTCTTGGAAAAGAAGGCCCCGGTGACCGGTTCGACCGGACTGCTCGATTACTCGGCCAAATTTCTTGCGACGCTCGAACGTGGGAAAATGGACTTTCTGGTCCAAGTGGTCGTCCCGGTGACCACCCTGTGCCCCTGTTCGAAAGCGATCAGCAACGCCGGAGCCCACAACCAGCGGGGCCACGTCACGTTCGCAGTGCGCTGCCGGAAACCCATGTGGATCGAAGACATGATCCGGCTGGTCGAAGACTCGGCCAGCTCGGAACTCTTCAGCCTCCTGAAACGTCCGGACGAAAAAGCCGTCACCGAACGCGCCTACGCGAACCCGGTCTTCGTCGAAGATCTCGTCCGCAATGTCGCGGTGCGGTGCGACTCGGATTCCAACATCGTTTGGTATCGCGTCGAAGCGGAGAATTTCGAATCCATCCACAACCACAACGCCTACGCCCTCATCGAAAAGCCCGGCAGCGGTAAAACAATGTTGTAACAACAGGCCGGAGCCTGCGGTCAAATCCTCGCTTCCGCCGTCCAGAGGTTTCGCCCGAACCGCTCTCTGGCACGTTCCGCCAGCGTGCCCGCATCCCCTCGCAGGATGGCAAAGAGCGTCGATCCCGATCCGGACATCATGGCGGCGGCGACCCCATTTTGCTCGAGGAGCCAGGCCTTGATGGCCGGGAGAAGGAGATACTTTTGGAAAACCGGGGTCTCGAGGTCGTTCGCGAGCTCGACACTTCCGTGAAACTGCCGGTGCCCGGCCACTACCCGGCGTGCGGTCCATGCCTGGTAGGCCCATCCGGTGGGAACGGGGAACGGCGGCTTCAGGAGAAGAACCCCCGCCGGCTCGATCCCGTCAACGACCTGCATCAATTCCCCCCGGCCCCGGCACAGCGCCGGTTGCGCCCGGATGAAAAACGGGACATCGGACCCTATGGACGCCGCAATCCCTTCCAGCGCCAGCGGGCCAAGGGCGGTGTTGTTCAGCCGGTCAAGGGCCTTGAGAGTGGCGGCCGCGTCGCTGCTTCCCCCACCAAGACCGGCCCCGTGCGGGATTCTTTTTCGGAGCGCGAGGCGTGTGTGAAACCCGAGGCCGGTATGCCGCTGAAAGGCCTCGGCGGCCCGCCAGGCCAGATTGCCCGGTCCGGCGGGGATGTCGGGTTGATCGCACACCATCTCGATCCCGGTGCCTGCGGACACCTCGATCTCCAGGTCATCGGCCAGCGAAATCGGCACCATCAAGGTTTCAATGTCGTGGAACCCGTCGGCCCGTTTCGCGAGAATCCGGAGCGCGAGGTTGACTTTGGCGGGTGCCTGAATTGTCATGCGGGCTCCATCATCCTCCGATGCCTGTTCCTGCCAAAGAAAAAATCATCGTTGCCGTCGATTCCCCGGATTTCGATTCCGCCCTCGCGCTGATCGGGCCGCTGGCCGGGGAGGGGTGCATCTTTAAAGTCGGCCTCCAGCTCTTCACCGCCGTGGGGCCTTCGATTGTCAGGGAAATTCAATCGCTGGGCGCAAAGGTTTTTCTCGACCTGAAATTCCACGACATCCCAAACACGGCGAAGGAAGCCGTGAAGTCGGCTGTCGCCCTGGGCGTGGACATGACGACGATCCACCTCGCCGGCGGCCCCGCCATGGTTTCCGAGTCGGTGCTGGCCGCAGAGCATTCCAAAACGCTGGTGCTCGGGGTCACCGTGCTGACGAGCATGGACGACGAGACGCTCGATATCGTGGGGGTCCCGCGGCCTGCAGGCGACCAGGTCCTCCACCTGGCCGAGATGGGCGCAAACTGCCGCCTGCGCGGCGTCGTCGCGAGCCCGCACGAAATCACGCCTTTGCGCGAGGAGTTCGGCCACGGCCTCGTCATCGTCACCCCCGGCGTCAGGCCGCCGGGAAGCGACAAGGGCGACCAGCGGCGCGTCATGACCCCCGGCGAGGCCATCCGCTGCGGCGCGGACTACCTGGTCGTCGGACGCCCGATCACTGCGGCGGAGTCTCCGCGCGACGCCTTCCTCCAAATCGCCGAAGAAATCAGTCAGGCCCTATAGCACCCTATAGCACCGCCGGTTGTTCACACGCAGAAGATGAAGGAACGGTTTTGGGCAGGTCCTTTCTTCTTCTTCTACATGTGAGCAACCCGACCAAATGGTGTTCCTCGCAGCAGGGGAGGGCGTTCCACGGGGAACGGGGCCTGTGAACAAAAAGCGATCCGTTGGGCGGGGCGGCCAACAAATCCGGGAAACTGCCGGGTTCTTGGAGGAAACGCACGGAAACCCACAACCTGTTCACAAACCGTCCACATGCGGAAAACACGTCAGCGCGAGAAGAAAAGCGCGAGCGGGATCGAGACGGACGCGAACAGCGTGCTCGCGACGATCGATCCACCCGCGAGGGAAACATCGCCCTTCATCTGCCGCGCCATGACAAACGCCGCAGCCGCAGTGGGGCAGGCCGACAAAACCAGTGCGGTCCGCAGGTCGGTTCCGCCAATGCCAAAACACGGGGCGCAGAAAAAAACCAGGGCCGGGAGAAAAAGGGTTTTCAGCGCCGCCGCCGCCAAAATCCCCCCGGCCTTGTCCCCGATCTTGGAATGCGCGAGCGAGCCGCCGATGCACAGGAGCGCGATGGGCACTGCGGCACTGCCGAGCGATTCGAGCGCCCGGTCCAAAAATAACGGAAGCGCGGTCCTCGTGAGCGCCAGGGGAACGCCCGCCATCCCCGCGAGAAGCAGGGGGTTCGAAAAAATCGAGACAAGCGCCGCGCGCACCGGATTTTCGGACGGGTGGCCGACGCTCAGGACGACGACCGCGAGAACGTTAAAAAACGCCATGAGAAACGCCATCGCGATCACGGCCGTCCCAAAAGCCGCGCTTTTCTCCGGAAGTCCGTCGAACGAATACGCCAGCACCGGGATGCCGATGTAGGCGAGATTCCCGCGAAACGCCGACTGCGAAAGGGTTCCGCGCGACGCGCGCGGCAATTTCAGCAGGGCGCAGGCGGCCCACCCCGTCGCCGCTGCGACAACCGTCGCGACAACCAAAAGCGCGACCAGGGAAAAGGTCTTGGGCCCCGGATGTCCGGCGTGCGCGACCGAACGGAAAAGCAGGGCCGGCAGGGCGACCCAAAAAACCAGCTTGTTCAAATCCCCAGAAAATTCCGGCCCGAGAAACCGGAGCCGCCCGAGAAAGACCCCCAGCACCACCAGCAACAAAATGGGGGCGAGAATCGAAATCACAGAAACAACCCCGCTCCGGATTCCATGTCCGGCCAGCGCAACCGCAGCGAGGCCGAATGCCCGTGCCTGCCGATCAGGCATTCCAGGCTGGCCCGCACGAGCTCCCCCATCGTCCTGCATTCCAGAAACAGCGCCTCCCCGTGGTGCTCGGCCAACTCGGCCCGCAGGTGGTGGACGTTGTGCGCGGGCGCAAGATCCTCCCCCACCATCACGCCGAGCAACATCCTGAGCCGGTCGTGGATGAGCTGCATCCGGCGCAGGATCAGGGACTGCTCCTCCCGCTGGTATTGCATCGCCGTCTGCGGGTTCAAATGCTTCATGCAATAAAACACAAGCGGCTTGTTCTCCTTGAAAAATTGCGGGAGATAAAATTTTTTCCGCTCGTTGTGGGATTGCTGGTCGAAATCCATCGCGCGGATCCGGATCTGGACCTCCTCGACATCCGGCGTCATGTCCATCACGAAATTGCAGGCGCGCATGTCGCCCAGGAGGCGGATGAAGCAGCGCTCGTTGAACTTGACCAGTTCCTTGGCCAACCGGACGATTTTCACCTGCGGGTTGTGGAGCCAATCCCTGATGAAGAGATCCCCCGGAATCCCCGCCACGTGTTCCTCGACCAGCGTGTTTCCGCAGGTGAGGTAGTGCATGCGGTTGGGCGAGAGCAAATGCTCAAGCTCGAGCCCGTAAACCCGCGAGGCATCCGCCCGCTTGATATAAAAATAATCCTGGTTGTCGTTGTAGGAATTGACGATCCGGACCCGGAACGGCTGGGTGTTTCCGAACGAGCAATAGTCGATGCGGTCGACATAAAGGTGTTCGAGCGCGGAGCGGTCCCCCCCGCTTTTCAGCAGGGCGTAAACCTCTTTCAGCGCCTCGAAGATCCTCGGCATTTCGAACGAGCGATACCCGACCGTCTGCCAGAGGGTGTCCTTTCCGGCCTTGTCCAACAACGGCCCGCTCACATGGAAATAAAACAAATCCGAATACGTCAGCGGCAGCGGCACCTCCCGGTTGTATCTCGCCAGATATTCCCGCAAACCGGGCTGAACGGGGTAAATCGGCTTTTTGTAGATTGTCGCCATGAAAGTGGGTTCTGTGGACGGTTTCAATGCCCGCCCCGGATGCCTCCGTCGGCCTCGCTGCCAGGCCGATGGGTTGTGTCAGTGGTTTTCCGGATGGACCGGTTCGTCGCCGCACGCGCGGGAATTCTCGCCGTCCAGCTTTCGCACCTCGTCCGCCGCCATCTCGGTGGTTTCCCTCGCGAGCCCGATCAAGCTTTTATCGAAATCCACCGACCGCTCCGCCTCCAAAATCACGAGCTGCATCTGGTTGAAATAATTCAGCAGGATGTGGCGCGACTGCTTCACGGTGCGCCTGAATTCCTCCAGGCGTTTCCGCTCGGCGTGTTCCTGCCGACGGTGGGCCCCCCGGGTCAGAAAATAGATCAAACAACCGGAAATGAGGACGTAGAGGCCACCTTTGAGCGTCTGCCACCCGGTCAATGCCTCCACGCTTTCAGAAACCGGCCCCACCAACCGGTCTGTCAGAGCAATCCAAAGCCCCCCGAACAACAGATACCACAGCGTGATTCGGAGATAGGGCTTCATGGTTCGCAAAAACCCTCCGCCCCGGATGCGCGGAGGTGCCACGAATGTGCCACCACGCCCGAAAGGATGCAATCCGGGAATGAACCCAAATCCGCGTAATGGAAGAAACGCGAGGGAGGGCGAAGCTCCGTCTGAGCCGTAACAAATGGGCACGGAGGTTCGCCCTCCCATCGTTGGCTTACGCGATTTGGGATGAACATCCATTTCCGCCGGGGCCGGGAGGTTTTGCTTGCGGGTTTCGAAAAGTGCGGACAGAAACACACGGGGCTTTCAACGATATGAGCAAGGGAAAAAACATACCGGATTACGTGGCGATCGGGTTCGGCAAAATCGATCGCGACCTCGACTTCCTCATCGGCTGCCTGCGCGAGGTGCTGGCGGAACTCGGGCTGGGCGAGCTCGCCGGGGACTTGAAGTGGTTTGGGCGGGGGGCACCGAAAATCGAGGCGTCCGTCCTGCCGGCCCAGCTCGGCCTGGTTTACTCGATCGCGTTCCAGCTTCTCAACATGGTGGAGGAAAATGCGGCCGCGCACATGCGCGCCCTCCGCGAGGAGGCGGAGGGGCTGACGGCGGAACGCGGGCTCTGGGGCGAGCAGTTTGCCCGGATGAAGAGCCTCGGGACGACGGGGGAGACCATCGCTTCCATGCTCGGGAAAGTCTGCGTGGAACCAGTGCTCACAGCCCACCCGACCGAGGCGAAACGCCTCGCCGTGCTGGACCAGCATCGGGCGATTTACGCGCTGCTCGAGACCCGCGACCGAGGGCACCTGTCCGCCTCCGAAGAACGCTCCGCACGCGAAAAGACCAAGGCGGCGCTCGAACGCCTCTGGCGGACGGGCGAGATCCTGCTCGAAAAGCCCAAACTGGCGGACGAACGCCGCAACGTGCTCCACTACCTGCGCGACGTTTTTCCGTCCGTGCTCCCGGAGCTTGACGGACGCCTTCGCCATGCCTGGCTGGACGCGGGATTCGACGCCGCGCTTCTCGAAAACGAAGACCGGCTCCCGCAGGTCCGCTTCGGCACCTGGGTGGGCGGCGACCGGGACGGGCACCCCGGGGTCACGGCCGAAGTGACCGCCGAAACGCTCCGGCACCTCCGGGCCAACGCCCTCGTGGTCCTCGCCCGCGAACTGGACGCGCTCGCCGAAAAACTCAGCCTCTCGGAATGGATGCAGCCGCTCCCGGCATCGCTCGTCGCGGCGCGCGAAAGGTTGTCCGCCGCGCTGGGCGAACGGGCGCAACCGATCCTGGCCGCGAATGCCGGGGAGCCGTGGCGGCAATTCGTCGGGCTGCTGATCGGGCGTCTGCCGGTCGAGATCGCCCCCCATCAACTGTCCCGTCTCCGCGAGGGCGAAGGCAGATACCGGTTCGCCCGCGAACTCGCCGACGACCTCGCGACACTCCGGGATTCCCTGAAGGAAATCGGGGCGGCCCGCCTCGCGGACTCGGATGTCCGCCCGGTCGTGCGCGCCGTGCAAACTTTCGGCTTCCACCTGGCGCAGCTCGACATCCGGCAGAACAGCGTCTTTCACGCGAAGGCCCTCTCGCAACTGATGGCTGCGGCGGGCCTCGATGGCAGCCAGTGGGAGGAGTGGGGCGAGAGGGAACGCCTGCGCTTCCTGGAAAAGGAGATGCGCTCGCCGCGTCCGTTTCTCCACGCGGGCGCGTCTGCCGGGCCGGAGGCGGATTCCGTGCTCGGTTGTTACCGGGTGCTCGCCGCACACATCGCGCGGTGCGGCGCGGACGGCATCGGTGCCCTGGTCGTGAGCATGACGAGGCGGGTTTCCGACCTGCTGGTCGTGTATGTGCTGGCGCGCGAGGCCGGGCTGACACGCATGCTGCCGGAGGGGCCGGTCTGCGTGTTGCCGGTGGTTCCACTCTTCGAAACGCTGGACGACCTCGAAGCGGCACCGTCCATCCTGGGTGCGTTTTTGGAAGAGCCGATGACCCGCCGCAGCCTCGACTTCCTGGCGTGGAACCAGGGCCGCGAGCGGCTCCCGGTCACGCAGCAGGTCATGGTCGGTTACAGCGACAGCAACAAGGACTCCGGAATTTTTGCGAGCCAGTGGGGGCTGCAAAAGGCCCAGGCCAGGCTGGCCCGGCTCGGGAGGGATGCCGGCGTGCGGATCCGGTTCTTCCACGGACGCGGCGGCACGGTGAGCCGCGGCGCGGGCCCGACCCACCGCTTCCTCGAAGCCTTGCCGGACCATTCCCTGCACGGCGACATCCGGCTGACGGAACAGGGCGAGACGATCGCCCAAAAATTCGGGAACTTTGCGACGGCCGCCTACAATCTCGAGCTGCTCGTCGCGGGCGTCTCCGCCACCACGATCGAACACGAACTGAACCCGCCGCCGCCGCCGTCATCGCTCGCGCCCGTGCTCGAGCGGCTTTCACGGTCGAGTCAAATCGGATACCGGCAGTTGCTCGACACCGGGGGATTTCTCGAGTTTTACCGGCAGGCCACGCCGATCGACGCGCTGGAACACAGCAGCATCGGGTCGCGCCCGTCGCGGCGCACCGGCCAACCCAGTCTCGCGGACTTGCGCGCAATCCCGTGGGTCTTCAGCTGGAGCCAGGCACGATTTTATATTCCGGGCTGGTTCGGCGTGGGATCGGGCCTCAAAGATTTGAGCGGGGCCGGGCTGGAGGAGATCAAAGACCGGGCCCGCACCTGCCCGTTCCTCCATTACGTGCTCACGAACATCGAATCCAGCCTCGCCAGCACGGATCCCGATCTGATGCGCGCCTACGCGGGGCTGGTCGATGATCCGGCGGTCCGCGAGCGGTTCCTCACAATCATTTTCGACGAGTGGAACCTGACGCGCGGGATGCTGGAAACCCTTCGCGGCTCCCCGATGGCCGACCGACGCCCCCGCATGCTCAAGACCCTCGAGCTTCGCGCCGATGCCCTGCGCGTCCTGCATTTGCAGGAAATCCACCTCCTGAAAAAGTGGCGCGGGCTCAAGGCGGTTGGCGACGAGGCGGGCGCGGACGCCATGCTCCCCGACCTCCTGCTCTCGATCAACGCGATCGCCAGCGGATTACGGACGACGGGATAACAATTCTGCCTACTTTTCGTCGAGTGCCGCGACTCCCGGAAGCGACTTGCCTTCGAGCAGCTCGAGCGAGGCGCCGCCGCCGGTCGAGCAATGGCTGACCTTGTCGGCGACCTTGAACTTTTTCGCCGCGGTCGCGGTGTCCCCGCCGCCCACGACGCTGATCGCGCCGGCAGCCGTGGCGGCCGCGACGGCATCGGCCATGCTCTTCGTGCCTTCGGCAAAGCGGTCGAATTCAAACACACCGGCCGGCCCGTTCCAGATGATCGTCTTCGCGCGCCCGATCACTTCCGCAAAAAGCGCGCGGCTCTTCGGCCCGACATCCAGGCCCATCCAGCCATCCGCGATCCCGGCCTTGTCGTCGGATTCGCGGATCTCCGCGTCCGGCGCAAATTTGTCCGCGCAGACGAAGTCCACGGGAAGGTGGATCTGGACGCCCTTTTCCTTCGCCTTGGCCATGAGGTCGCCGACGATTTTGGCGCCTTCGGGATCGAAGAGGCTGTTGCCGACGGGCATGCTGTCGAGGACTTTCTTGAACGTGTAGGCCATGCCGCCGCCGATGATGATCTCGTCGGCGTTGTCGAGGAGGTTGCTGATGAGCGGGATCTTGTCGGCGACCTTTGCGCCGCCGAGAATGGCGAGGAGCGGGCGTTTCGGGTGGTCGAGCACCGCCGCGAAAGCATCGAGTTCCTTCTGCATCAGGAAACCGGCAACCTTGTCCGGCAGGGCGACGCCGACAACCGATGAGTGGGCGCGGTGGGCGGTGCCGAACGCATCGCTCACGAACACGTCGCCGAGCTTCGTCAGGTCGGCCCGGAACTCCGCCACCTTGGCGGGATCCGCCTTCGTGGAGGTGCCGTCCTCGTTCTTCCTCTTTCCTTCCTCTTCGAGATGAAAACGCAGATTCTCAAGCAGGATGACTTCGCCCGGCTTGATCGCCGAACAGGCTGCCTCCACATCGGGGCCCACGCAGTCGGCCAGAAATTTTACCGGCTTGCCGAGGAGTTCGGAAAGTTTTTCCGACACCGGCTCGAGGGAGAATTTCGCCACGCGTTCGCCGTCCGGACGTCCGAGGTGGCTCATGAGGATGACCGATGCGCCCTGGTCGAGCGCGTATCGGATCGTGGGGATCGCGGCGGCGATGCGCTGCGGGTTCGTGATCGCTCCGGTCGCCTTGTCCTGCGGGACGTTGAAATCGACGCGCATGAGGACGCGCTTTCCGGCGAGCGGGATGTCTTTGATGGACTTTTTCATAAGAGAATTTGGAATTGGAAATTCTTGTCGAGCGAGACGTTCCCCTCGGGTCCATTCCTCATTTCACATTACAGATTCCAAATTTTCTATTTGGCAATGACGCGGGCCATTTCGAGCACTTTGTTCGAATAGCCCCATTCGTTGTCATACCAGGAGACCAGCTTGACGAACGTGGGGTCGAGTGCGATGCCGGCTTCGGCGTCGAACACCGAGGTCGTGGTTTCGCCGCGGAAGTCCGTGCTCACGACTTTCTGGTCGGTGTAGCCGAGGACGCCCTTCATCGGGCCTTCCGAGGCGGCCTTGAGGGCGGCGCAGATTTCCGCATACGTGGCGGGCTTTTCGAGCTCGACGGTGAGATCAACCACCGACACGTCGGAGGTGGGCACGCGGAATGCCATGCCGGTGAGCTTTTTGTTCAGGGAGGGGATCACCTTGCCCACGGCTTTTGCCGCGCCGGTCGAGGAGGGGATGATGTTTTCGAGGATGCCGCGTCCGCCGCGCCAGTCCTTGTTGCTCGGGCCGTCCACCGTCTTCTGGGTGGCGGTCGCCGCGTGGACGGTCGTCATGAGGCCGCGCTTGATGCCGAACGTGTCGTTGATGACCTTGGCCAGCGGGGCGAGGCAGTTCGTGGTGCAGCTCGCGTTCGAGATGATCGTCTCGCCGGCGTAGCTCTTGTCGTTCACGCCGTAGACGAACATCGGGGTCTCGTCCTTGGAAGGGGCGGAGAGGATGACCTTCTTCGCGCCGGCCTTGAGGTGTGCCTCGGCAGTCGCCTTGTCAAGGAAGAGCCCGGTGGACTCCACGACGATCCCGGCACCGACCTCGTCCCATTTGAGCGTGGAGGGATCTTTGATGGCGGTGAGCCGGATCCTGTTGCCGTTGACGATGAGATTGCTGCCGTCGACCGAGACTTCCCCGTCGAAACGCCCGTGGACCGAATCGTATTTGAGCATGTAGGCGAGATACTCGGGCTCGAGCAGGTCGTTGATGCCGACCACCTGGATGTCTTTGCTGAAGTTTTTGACCGCCGCGCGGAAGACCATGCGTCCGATGCGCCCGAAGCCGTTGATGCCGATTTTGATCATTGTGGTGTTATGGTTGTTGGTTTGAGTTTTGAGGGGCCGATATTAAAACCCCCTCGCAAAGCGTCAATGAACAATCGCTCGGATTCTTGAGCTAGAGCAAACATGCGGCATCAATTGCGGCGAGCTCGTCCGGAGAAAACCCGGGATTTGCGAGCGCGGCGACGTTTTCCTCGATCTGCGCGGACGAGCTGGCACCGATCAGGACCGATGTCACCGCCGGGCGCGAAAGGACCCAGGCCAGGGAGAACTGCGCGAGCGATTGTCCGCGGGCTTCTGCGATGGCGGCCAGCGCGCGGGCCCGCCGGAGATTTTCCTCGGAAATCTGGTCGGCCTTCAGGAACCCGTGTGGCTTGCTCGCACGCGATCCCGGCTCGATCCCGTGCAGGTAGCGGTTCGTCAAAATCCCCTGGGCCAGCGGGCAGAAGGCGATGCAGCCGGCCCCCGACTCGAGAAGCGCGTCCGAGAGGCCGTCCTCGACCCAGCGGTCGAAGAGATTGTAGCGGGGCTGGTGGATCAGCAGCGGCACCCCGGCGGACGAAAGCAGATCCGCCGCGCGTTTTGTCAGGTCGGGCGGATAGTTCGAAACCCCGGCATAGAGGGCTTTGCCCGACCGCACCGCCTGCACGAGCGCGCCGACCGTTTCTTCGAGCGGGGTCTCCGGGTCCGGGCGGTGGCTGTAAAAAATATCCGCGTAATCGAGGCGCATCCGTTTGAGGCTCTGGTCCAGGCTCGCGAGCAGGTATTTGCGGGAGCCCAGGTCGCCATACGGGCCGGGCCACATGCGGTAGCCGGCCTTCGTGGAAACCACCAGCTCGTCGCGGTAGCCCGACAGGTCGGAATGCAGGATGCGCCCGAATGTCTCCTCGGCGCTCCCCGGAGGCGGCCCGTAATTGTTCGCGAGGTCGAAGTGCGTGATGCCGAGATCGAACGCCCGGAGCACCATCGCCCGGGCGGTCTCCTGAATATCCACGCCTCCGAAATTGTGCCAGAGCCCGAGCGACACGGCCGACAGAAGCACCCCGCTCCTCCCGCACCGCCGGTAAGTCATGCCATCGTAACGTGTGGGTGATGCGGTGTGGCTCATGAACGGGAAAAGTCCGCAAATCCCCATCAAAGAGCAAGTCCTGTTCTTGCACGGACCTTGCGCCCCCCCCGCCCGCTCCCGCTGGCAGCCTGATCAACTCATGTCCGCCGAAGCACAGGAAACCGCTGGAATGACCGGGCGTGAAAAATCAGCCTCGTTTTCCCGGGCGACTTGGCCTACGGTCCCCGCCTGCATGAAAGACATGGGTTCATTTCTCACGGTCGCCCCGATTTTTGGGGCCGTGTCCGCTGCGGGAGAGGCCTTGGCCAGCCGCTTTCCGCACCGGTCTGGCGACAACGACGAGCGATCGGATGCCGTCGGCGGGGATTAGGCGGAGCCGAACCCATGCCGTCACTATCCCAAGGGCTCTATGCCGAAGTCACCCCGGAGTTTTTCCGCGTCCTGGGCGGGCCGAACGCCCGCATTTACACGGACGCGCTGGAGGCGCTTCATACCGAGATGGGCGAGGGGGCGGCGGGGCTTTCGCGTTTGGAGGCGGCGGAGGTCGTGACGCTCATCACGGAGCGCCACGCCGGGCTGGCGGGAGAAGAGGCCTCGGCGGAGGATCTGCAAACGCCCCGGTCGCAGGCGAATTTCGTTCTCAACCGGCTGGTTCAGACGGGCTGGCTCTCGGAGCCGGTGCGCCCGGATTACCGGCGGATCCTGTATTTCGAGCGCCAGGGGGAAATTGTGCTCGATGCCCTGCGGCGCATCGCCGCGCCCGAAGCGGCCTCGTTCACCGACAAGCTCTGGTCGGTTTGCGCCGCGCTCGGGAATCCCGACACGTTTGCCGACCAGCCCTGGAGCGATTTGGAAACCTGCGTCCTGAACGCCCGCATGGGGCTCCAGGAACTCCGCGGCATGCAAAAGAGCGTCGAGCGCATGACCAAGCGCCAGATCGCCGCACGGACCCTGCGCGAGAACCTGACGATTCTTTACGACGAGTTCTCGGAGGCGATCGGGCACAGTTGCTACCGCGAGCTCGTGCGGCTCCGGCTGCCGGTGCGCGTGCGGCAGGCCCGGTTGCGCCTGGAGCGGATCGAGTCGGACATGGCCGTGCTGGAGCGCATGCAGCGGGAGGTGCTGCGGCGGCGCACATCCGACGATCCGGCGCAGGCGATGAGCCTCGTCCGGCTCCGCCTCAACGAATTGTTCCAACTGCTGGAGGCCATCGAACCGCAGGCGGAGCAGATCGACCAGCGGGCGGCGGATTTTGCGAGGAGGTCGTTCGCGCGGTTCCGCTATCTTCAGGAAGTCGGGGGAGCGCGGCGCGAGCAGGTGCAGCGGGTGTTTGAACTCCTCAACCAACAATTCGCGGGGGAACGGCTTTCCGAAATCGAACGCCCGGACACGTTTCCCGATCTGGCGGTGGGGGAGGCCGGCTTGATCGGCGGGATCGAGTCGCTCACCCTGCCGCGCAGGACACGTGCCGCCGGGGAAATCGATCCGGTCCCGGAGGATCAGGACCCTCTCGACCGCGAGTCCTGCCTGCTCGAGATGGAAGCCAATCTTCGCGACTCGCTCACCGCCCTGCGGGCCAACGCCTTTGTGGAGAGGCTGGAAATCGGAAAGGGCGAAGGGCGGAAGCTGGCGGACCTGCCGCTGCGCAACGACGACGACGTGGCCGACCTCACGGCGGTGCTCCTGCATGCCGAGTCGGATGATGTCGGATACCGGGTCACCACCGCGCGGGAGAAAAACCCGGAGGACAAAATCCCGACCGTGGCGAGGGTCGGCTACGCGATCGAAGATTTTCAGATCCGGCAGCGTTCCTGAGTTTGTCAAAGCGCTCCCATTCCCTATGCTGGACAGCCCATGAACCCGGAGCCCGGTGAACCCAAACTCTTTCCGCAACTGGCGGATGCCGACCGCGAAGGCCTGCGCGATGCCGCGCATCGCCTGCTGGCGCATGGGTCGGTGCTGCGCGAGGAGCACCGGGACCTCCACGATTGGTGCCAGAACCGCGCACCTCTGATCGAGGAATGGGCGGCACTCCTGGGCCTCAAAATCGCCTGGCTGCGGGAGGAGCGGATGGTCGTCGCCCTGCCGGAAACCCCGGGCCTTCTGCGCAAGCTCCGCCTGGATGAAACGCTCGTCGCCCTGGCGCTCTGGTATGACTTCCATACCGAGATCAGCGACCGGGGGGCCGGCACCACGGAGGTCGAATTCCCGCTCCGCGATTTCAACGAGCGCCTGGCCAACAAATTCAACCGCCTGAAGCTCCCCTCGGAATCCCGCATGCGGGAAATCCTCCGCCTTCTCGACAGGAAAAACCTGGTGCGGCTGACCGGGGCGGACGACCTCGCCACGGCGACCGTGCGGGTTCTTCCGACGATCCGGTTTGTCATCCCGTTCCAGGGCCTCGAGGAATGGACGCGGCTGGTGGAACGGTTTGCCGAGGCTCCGGCGGACGACGAAAACCCGGAAGAATCTCCATGAGCCGCCGCATCAATCTCACCCGCATCCACGCGATCAATTGGTTCGGCTACAACGAGGTGCTGGATGTTCACGGGAACCTGCTCATCGCCGGGGTGACCGGCTCGGGAAAATCGATTCTCATGGACCTGATCCAGCTTGTCCTGGTGGGCGACCAGAAGTCGAAATACAACCAGTCGGCCACCGGCACCGCCTCCACCCGCACGCTGAAGAGCTACTGCCTGGGCGACACGAAGCAGGACATCGACGGCACACCGCAATACATGCGCGACAAGGGGGCGATCACGTATGTCGCGCTGGAATTCACCTGGCCGGATCGCAAGCGCGTCGAGACGTGGGGGCTGCGGCTGGAGTTCGACAGCGCGGCGCAAAACCAGCCGAACCACAAAAACGGGTTCTTCGTCCCGGACCGCCTCGACAAAAGCGGCTGGCTGCACGAGGACCGCACGCCGCTCGATTTCGCGGCCTTCAAGCGGAAGGTCCGCGACAACGCGGGCACGGTCTTCGAGACAATGGAGAGCTACCGCCGGGAAATGGGGATTCCGACGCACCTGAACTTCGACCGGAGCACGCTGGATTACCTTCTGCCGGCCGCGATGTCGTTTACGTTCCTGCGCAGTTTCAACGAATTCTGCCGCCAATACATCCTTCCCGTTGGCGACGTCGAGATCCAGCCGGTGAAGGAGAGCTTTCTGGCCTTCCGCAGCCTGGAGCACGAGCTCGGGATCTTGCGGGACCAGATGAACCGGCTGCAGGCGATTCAAACGGCCTTCAATACCCACGCGGAACTGCATCGCGACAAACAAATCTTCCTGCATCTCGACGCGGAACTCCGCCACGAAGCCGCGGCGGAAACCGCGCTGGGATTGCGCGCGCAGGTCGCGGATCTGGAAGCCGCCCTCGGGGAGGACACCATCCGCTTGAACGTCCTCGAAAAGGAAATCGCGGAGGATGACGCTCTCGCCAAGTCCCTGCACACCGCCCTCAACGCCACCGAGGAGGGGCAGCTGTTTTTTCACCTGCGGCAAAAAAACAAGGAGCTCGCGCCGGAGATCGGGCGGCTCAGGGAAATCGGGCGCACGGTCGGGGAGGCCGTCCAGGCTCGCGTCCGCCATGCGAGCCGGTGGATCCAGTCGTCGGCCGACCTGCCCGTGGTGCTCCCGTCGGCGGAACGCGGGGCGGTGGAAAATGCGGTGCTCCAGCTCGGGGAGGCGGAAGGCCCGCAAATCCGCGAGCGGGTGAAGCAATTGTCCGCAGCCGTGCAGGCACTGCACCGCTCGGTGGAGTCCCTCGCCCGCCCGCTTTTCAACGAGGAGGCGACGCTCGAAAAAGAACGCACCCGGCTCGGCGATCTCCTGGCGGCCTTGCGCCTCGGTGTCGTGCCGGAGGCCAGCGTCCTGCTCAACGCGCTCAACCAGGCCCTGCCGCGCCGGGGCCCGGAGAACCCGGCACGCGCGCTGCGGGAACTCTGCGAAGTCACCGACGAGACCTGGCGCCCGGCCCTCGAAGTCGCGTTCTCGAGGAAGTTCGCCGTGGTGGTCGCGGAGGAGGACTTCGACCGGGCGGAAGCGGTTTACCGCGACCTGAAAAACGAGGCGTCCCGCGAGTCGCTGGTCCACCCCGGGCAGGCACTCGAACTTCGCGGCACGGCGAAACCCGGCTCCCTGGCGGAGAAGCTCGAAACCGGCCATCCCATCGCCGCCGCCCTGGTGAACCACCTCCTCGGCGATCTCATGTGCGTGAAAAAGACGTCCGACCTGCGAACCCATGCCCGCGCGATTCTGCCGGACGGGTTCCAATACCAGCGACCGTTTGTCGAACGCCGCGCCCACTACAAAAACAACCCGTGCATCGGGCGGCGCGGGCTCGGGCAACAACGCGAGTTTTTGCAGGAACAACTCCGCGACGTGACGGTTCAGATCCAGGTCCTCGCCCCGAAAGTCCACGCCGCCCGCGAGTTTCTCGACCTGGCAAAATCCCGCCGCCTCGACAGCGAGTCGATTCACGACGACCTCGCCGAGGCCGCCCTCCTGCCCGCGAAGGAAGCGGAGTTGAAGGACAACATCGCCCAGATGGCCCGCATCCGGGACCTCGGGATCGAGGAGAAGGAACGCCAGATGGCGGAGGTCGAGAGCCGCCTCAATCTCGCGCGCCGCGAACGGGACAGCCTCATCGGTTCCCCCCGCCAAGCCCAGCTCGCCGCCCGCCGCCGCGATCTCGCGGACTCGGAAACCAAGGCGTCGGCTGCGGAGGACCGGCTGCGGCGGCTGCAAGTCGAAGGGCTGGATGTCTCTCTTCATCTCGACCATTACCGCAGGCTCCGCGAGGAACTCCTCACGGAGCGCCCGGTCAAGGATCTCGCCGCCGAACTCGCCCGCGACCGCCACCACGGTTGCGACAAGGAATCCCTCCGGCTCCGGCAGGAACTCACCGACCTCCGGCGGGAGCTGGCCCTGGCGCACCCCGCCTTCGCGGAGTTCGACCCGGCCGCTGACGACAACGCCCCCTACGATGCCCGGCTGGCCCGCATCGAAGAGGGCGAGATCCCCTCGTATGAAGGGAAGGCCACCCGCGAAAAAACCAACTGGCAGCACCTCTTCCGCACCCAGGTGCTCGCGAAGCTCCATGCCGCGCTTTTTGAAGTCGAAAACCTGATCGCCGTTCTCAACCAGGAACTCCGCACCCCGATCGGCAACAACCGCTACCAGATCCACCGGCGGCCCAACCCGGACCGCGAGATGCAAACCTACCGCGACCTCGTCGATGCCTCGGTCGCCTCCGGCGAGGACGACCTGTTTTTCGCGTCGATGGATGCCGACGTGCGCGCGGCGGTCGAGGGCATTTTCCAAAAGCTCATCGACCAGCCGGCCTGCCGCGAAGTGGTCGCGTTCCTCGATTACCGCAACTACCACGACTACGACATGCACGTCACCGACACCCGCGACCCGGATGCCCGTCCGAGCAGCGTGGACCGTCACTCGGGGAAGTTCAGCGGCGGCGAAAACCAGTCGCCGTATTTCATCGCGATCCTCGCCTGCTACCTGCGGGCCTACCACCGCTACGAACGCCGCCGCCGCGATCCCTCCCTCGCCATCGTCCCGATCGACGAGGCGTTCTCCAAGCTCAGCGGCGAGCGCATCCGCGACTGCATCGGCGCGCTCAAGCAGCTCGACCTCCAGGGCGTCTTCTCGATGTCCAGCGGCAACATCCCCTACGCGATGGACATGTGCGACCAGATGATCACGGTGATGAAACGCGAACAGACGGTCGGCCGCCGCCACATCATCCGCAATGTCCCCGTGACCCTCACGCGGGAGGAAGCACTCGCCCGCTATGCCGCCCGCGACAAATAACGTCCTGGCGGCGCTGGCCGCGCGCTACGAACGCAGCCGCGCCGCGCGCACCGGCCGGGCGGCACGGGATTTTCTCATCGACCACGAGGATTTGCTGCGCGAGGCCGGGTGCGGCACCGGCGAGGCGCGGGTCTGCGCCGAGCGGGATCTCGAGGATGCCCGCGCGCAGAATCTGCTCGGGATCGAACGGCATCCCCGCACCGGCATTCCTCTGCGCGTGCGGTTTTCCCCGGACGCCGAGGAGGGCCTCTTCCAACGCCTCCGCCTCGCTTCGCCCGCCGAAAAGCGGAAAATTTTTGCCGCCGTGTTTCGCGAGGCCGCCGGATTTTCCGTGCCGGAACGCCGGAGGGCGGAATGGGCCGCATTCTGCGCGCGGCTCGAGGAGGCGGCCTCTGCCGGGGAGAGTGCGGCACCGTTTTCGCGCGACAATCCGGCGGATGCCCGAGAGATCCTTTCCCTCCTGCCCCGGCTGCTCGCCTGGGAAAACGAGTCGCTCCTCCGCTTCGCCAGCAGCCGCCTGTGCGGGGACTCGAAGCGCCTGGAATCCCTGCAAGCCCGGGTGGAGACCTGCCTGGCGGGACTGACCGGCGGCACCGTCTGCTCGCTCGAAGACCTCGGGATCTTGGAGAACGAACGCGCCGTGATCCTCCACGGCCCGTTGCGCCTGGGTTTTCCGGCGGGTTCGCTCGACCTCGGCCTTCTCTCCGCCCCGTCGCGAATCGACCGCCGGGATCTCCGGAAAGCAACGCTGGAAACTCCCGCCGCCCGCTGCCTGACGGTGGAAAACCTCGCGGTCCTCCACGAGCTGGCCAAGACAAACTGCGCGACGGTCCTTGCGAGCAGCGGCAGCGAAGGCGGCTTCGCACATTCCGCCATCATCGAGTTTCTCAGGAAGCTTCCGGAGCATGTCGCCATCCGGCATTGCGGCGACACGGACCCGAAGGGGTTCGACATCCTGCGCGATCTTCGCGAGCGCGCCGGACGGACGATTTCCTCGCTCGCCATGGAGTTCGACGGATCGCGGGCCGGCCCGCCGCTCACGGAAACCGACAGGAAAACCATCGCCCGGCTTCTCGGTTCGCCGCTCCTCACCGATTCCGAAAAAGCCCAACTGGCCGCCACGCAGGCCGCCGGCCACAAAGGCGTCTTCGAACAGGAAGCCCGCCCGCTGCCGGAGGCATAGAACCGATGTCATCCCCGAATTCCGAAACTATTCAGGTCGTTTGACCTGACCGGCAAGGTAGCGGAGGCAGGGCGGAGCAAGGGAAATACCAAATACCCGACAGGAAAAATATTTTCATTTTTTTCGGAACACCTGTAATTTTCTCCTGCATGATCCGGGTCGTGTTCGAACCTGGCATCATTCAAGGCCGATTCATCGGCGAGGCGGAGATCGCGCAAGTGCGCTTGGTGCTCTCCGAGCATGGCGACTGGAGCCGCTGGCGGGTAAGCCGACATCTGGCACGACTCTGGGAGTGGCGCAGCGCGAGCGGCCAGCTCAAGGATATCTCTCGCTATAATTTCACCGTTGCAGAGAGCACCCCGTTGGAGATCAATGTTGCCGTCGATCCCGAGATGCTCGGCAAGGTATTTGAGGAGCTTGTCACGGGTCGCCATGAACAGGGGAGCTACTACACACCAAAGCCTATTGTAGCGTTTATGGGGCGCGCCGCACTTGTCGAATATCTCGTCGATTGCTGCCCTGCTGAATCCCGCGCGTCATTGGAAAGATTCGTTCATCCGCACGACCATCACATCGACCATCGTCCGGTGTTGCGGGTCGATCTTCTCAAATTCCTCCCCGGCCTCGCGCAGCATTCCGAGTTCGAGGAATCCTTCAATGGCTTCGATCTGTTTTCGGAGGGCTATCAAGATGGATGTCAGAATAGCAGATCGAGCAAGCCGACACGATTCAAACAGAAGCAAAAACCGTTTACGAAACGTCGGCTATTGTGTATAGGTATTGACGTTTCATAAATGGATTCACCAATCACAAAACGCCTGCTGGCCAAAATTTCTGCCGATGGAGTTCTGCGCGCCCGCGACGCCGTGCGCGAGGGAATCGCACGAACCTACATCC
>JBAYTU010000044.1:0-27704 GCA_041675465.1 Terrimicrobiaceae bacterium
CAGGCCGGCTTGCTTTCACCCGATGAACCAGTCGGAGCTGGGCTCGCGGAAGGTGAGGCCGAGGGCGTGGGTGTCGGAAGGCTGGAGTCGGGCGACTTCGAAGGCGATGGGCTCGGTGTGGGTTGGGGATAATCGAAGATGATCCGGTTTTTCTTGCCGACCTGCGCAACCTTGTAGTCGGCCCCGGAAGACGAAGCGAGAAGGAAGAAGGACGGAAGGACCAGCAGAACGCGGGACACGCGGTGCGGCCCCCGGCGTCGCGAGGTGGCGGGAGGATGGCTGCGGATGAAGGGCGGAAAACTCATGAAATCAATTTGGCCGGGTTGCTGAGAGACGCATGACGATCGGCATCGGCATGCCTTCCGGCGGGGGATTCTGCAATTGCAGTCCGGTCAAAATTTCGTCGCGGATCGCGGCGTCGACGTCCGGTTTTCCGGAGGTTCCCGAGATGGTGGTGCGGGTGACACGTCCGGTGGGATCCAGCCAGATGCGGACCTTCACGTCGAGAGAGGCCGAGCGGGTTTTTTTGTGGTTGCGCAAAGCGTCCACGACGCGCGACTGCACCTGGCCGGCATAGGACCCGTATTTCGAGCCGCCACCGCCGCCTTTGCCGGTCCCCTTGCCGCCGATGATGCCGCCGCCCCCTCCCACGCCCAGGCCGAAGGCGTTCGGGCCATCCCCCTGGAGGTTCGTCCCCATCGGGGCCTCGTCGGGAGCTTGCGCGACGGGCTCGGGTTTTGGGGCGTCCTCGGGCACAAACTTTTCCTCCTTCACGACTTCCTGTTCCGGAGGCTGCTCTTTCGGCGGTGGCGGCGGTGGCGGGGGTGGAGGAGGGGGGAGCGGGGGGATGATATTCACCATGTTCACCGAGGACTTTTTCTTCGGTGCCTCCTTCGGCGAAACGACGACATAAGCGATTGCGGCGAGGACGGCGACGCCAGCCACGATCAGCTTGCCCCTGTGCTTCTGGAAGAACGTGAGATCTTCCTCTTCTTCGTCGTCGTTGAGCATGGTCTATTTCGGTCCCTGGGTTGCGAGGCCGATCTGGGTGACGCCGACCCTGCCGATGACGTCGAGCGCGTCCATGACCATCTGGTATTGGGTGGCGCGGTCCCCGCGCACGACGACCGGAAAGTCCGGGTTCTTCGCCTTGTATTCCGCCAGCTTGACCTCGAGCTCCGCGAGGGTGACGGGAACGGTGTCGAGAAACACCTTGCCCTCGTTATTGATCGTGACCGCCTTGCTTTTCGGGCCGCCGATCGCCGGGGCCTTGCTGCCTTTGGGCAGGTCCACCTTGGTGCCCTGCACGCCCGCAGTCGTCATGATGATAAAAATCAGCAGGAGGACGAGGTAGAGGTCGACCATCGGCGTGACGTTGATGTCGTCGAAGGCCTTGTTGTCATCGCCGGCCGTCATGCGTCCTCCTTGACTTCCATCCTGCGCACGGGGACGCCGAGTTCGTCCGAGGGCGGGTAAAATTCCGCCATCTTGGTGATGAACTCGTCGATGAAGAGGTTCATGTTGGAAACGGCGTCCTTGATCCTCGAGTTGATGTAGCTGTAGAGAAAGAGGGCGGGGATGGCGACGAGGAGGCCCGCGACCGTCGCGAGGAGCGCGCTTGCGATACCGGGAGCGATGGAGTTCACCTCGACGTTCCCGCTCTTGGCGATGACCGCGAATGTGATCATGACGCCCATGACCGTGCCGAGCAGCCCGACATACGGCCCGCCGGCGATGCTGATCGTCAGGTAGATCAGCCCGCTGTTCATGCGGTGCATCTCGTGGGTGAGTCCGGAATCCAGGCTGGCCTTGATCGCCTGGATGGAGCGCACGGAGAGCCCGTTGAAGCGTTTCTTTTTATCCTCGATGCGGTGGCGGATTTCCTCCGAGCCGATGTGGTAAATGTGGTAGAGCGGGGACTGCTTCATCAGCTTCTGGATTTTCGCGCTTGCGGTTCCGCCAAGGCTGCTCACGCTCGCGGCATCGGAGTGGTCCAGCGCGGTCAGATCGCTGGCCACCTGCTTCCATTGCCGGATGAACTCCTGGCTCCCTTTCTGGATTTTGTTCAGGTAAAAGAATTTTTTCAGCGCCACCGACCAGCTGACGACGGCCATGATCGAGCAGAAGAAGACGACCATCCAGCCGTCGAACATCATGTTCTTCGCGATATCGCCGAAGAGCATGACGTGCTCGAGGGCCGCGTTGTGGCCGCCGCCCCCGCTGCCCTCCTCCTCCCCGGCGACGACCAGTTTTGTGCTGGCATCGTTCCCGGTCTGGCTGAGGTAGGCGAACTGGACCCAGCCGGACCCGCGGGCGACTTTTGAGACTTCGAACTCGTCCATTTCCCCGACGACGCCATTTTTCCCGTCATTGTCGGCCCCGAGAGTCGCGCCGGTGGCGAGGGCCGGGACGGGCGCGTCGATTTTCCCGTATTCTTTTCCGTCCACATAGAGCGTGGTCGTGGCGTTCGTGGCGACGGCCGCCAGGTGTTTCCACACGCCGACCGCCACGGGGGCTCCGGGTGCGGACTTCCGCGTGCCGGAGCCGTCCCTGATCTCGATGTAGGGAACCCCCGCCTCGAGGCCGATCTGGAAACGGTTTCCCGCGTCCGTCCAGTCGAACAGGATCCCTTTGTCGGTGAGGGTCGTGGATTTGACCCATGCGGAAATGGTCAGCGGCTGGTCGGCGGCCTGCTGGAACGTGGCGCTTGACGGGATTTTGATCGCGGTATTTCCCAGCAGCCTCATTCCGGGACCGATCAAGGCACCCTCGGATGCCGTGCCCCCGGAGGCCGCGTTGTTTCCGTTTTTTGTGGCATCGGCCGGGGTGGCCGCGATGAAGTGGTAGACCAGGACCGTCTCCGCGTCATATGTCGCCTTGGGGTCCGCGCCATCCTCGATCTTCTCCCCCTCGACGCCGGAGTAGAGCCAGAATTTCGCCTGGGCCCCGGCCTTGATGTCGGGGATCTTGACCCAGACAAATGCCTCGTTCATCAGGCTGTCCCACTTTTCCACCTGGTGTTCGAGGACGGTCTTGTCGTCCTCCGCCACGAAGCGCAGGTCGCCTCCATTTTCCTTCGCGGCGCCAAAATTGAAATTGCCCTGATGCAGGCGCAGGAGGACGAGCGCGGTGCCGACCGGTTCGGAAATTTCGGTCCCGGTTTTTCCGGTGTCGACGGTGATCGGCTTGCGGGCGGTCCATTCTTTGTTCCACCAGGCATGCCCCGGGGTGAGGCTGCCCATGAGGGCGAGGAAGACGGCGAAGGCGGTTTTTTTAAGCGGCAGGGTGTTCATGTTAAAGCTCGGCCCAGAGGCGGAAGGTGAAGAGCGGCTGGTGCGCCTCGGAGGGTGCCTGGGTGATTTGCGGAACCCCGACGATGAATTCGCCGTTCACGTGATCGAAGATCTTGATCGTGCTGCCGATCCCGTAGCTCCACAGTTTGAACTCGGAGGTCTGCTCGGGCAGCGGGTCGTTGAGGGTGGCAACCCCTCCGTCGAGAAAGACAAAGACCCGCCATTCATGCCCTTCGCCCAGCCAACGGAGGAGGGACGGGCTGCGGAACTCCAAACTCCCGCAAAGCGCGTTGTCCCCGACGACGACGGATTCCAGGTAGCCCCGCACCGTGCTCAGGCCGCCGAGGCTGAACTGCTCGGTGTCCAGCAGCGGGTTTGGCGAAGCCTGTCCCTGGACCCCCGCGAAGATCTGGAAATCGTAGGGGAGCTTCTGGGTGTGGGCCAGGCTCCCGCGGAAGTAGAAGAAGTTGGCGTCCGCGTTGTAGCGCCGGTTGTCGAATTCCACCTGCTCCTGGGCGCTCGTCCCGCGGAAGCTGAACGTGACGCCGGCGCTCAATTCCGTCTCGTAATTCTTTCCGACCGAGGTGGCGTTGTAGCTGATGCTGAACGGCCAGTAGGAAACCGGGGAAGAGACGATCGAGTCTCCGACCGTCAGGTCCTGGATGAAGTTTTTGTAGTCCATCCCCACGCTGAGCGAGTGGAAAAACCCTTTGCGGGCGGGCAGGTTGACAAGAAATCGGCCACCGTAGATCTCGCCGTTGCCGAGCGAGTTGGTGCCCCCCAATGTCGCCACTTGGCTGTTCTGGCGGGTCGCCTGCAACATCAGTCCCAGCCAGTCGATGGAGGGCATGCGGGCGATGTAGTAGGCCGAATAAACGAGCGCGTCGCTCGGCCTCTGCGGCGCGATTTGAAAGCCCAATCCGATGGTGTGCCCGAGCTGCCAGAGGTTGTCGTAACGGGCCGCAAGATCCAGCCGGAGCGGGGTGGTGTTCGCGCTATACCGGTTGTTCAACTCGATGCTCCCGTGCAGGGGCAGCTTGTCTTTCACCGTGAGTTCGATGTCCACCGTCCCGGGGATCGCACCCGGTTTCAGCGAGGGCGTCACCTGGCGGTCGGCAATCTGGTTCAGGCCGATGATGTCGCGCTGGACGTCGTTGAAATTTGGAACCGTCCCCTCCTCCAGCGACGGGGCCATTTTTTTGATCTGCTCGACGCTGTAAAACCGGGATCCCTTCACGCGGAGACGCCCGACCGTAACCTCGGTCACCTGCAAGACCACGATCCCGTGCGTCGGCCGCTGGGGTGGCACGTTCACCGAAACCGTCTGGAAACCCAGATCGTGGTAGGCCTTCTCCAGAGCGGCTCTCGCCTGCTCGACATCCTGCTCGGACCGACCCGGCCCGAGGTAGGTGTAAACCGCCTTCTCGACTTCGCCTCTCGGCAGGGTTTTCGATCCGATCACCCGATACTCCCTGATGAACAGCGCCTCCGGCGTGGAGGCATCGATCTGCTTCTCGATGGCCCGGGTCGGCGGGGGATCATCGGAAACCGGTTGCGCCACCGCGCCGGAGAGGGCGGAAGCCAGACAAAGAAGGACCCGCCCTGCGACAACAGGGAACCCTCCCCAACTCCCGCAAGCGGGATGGGCCGGTCTTATCGATAATGGCGGCATCGTTCTCACTGGTGGTAGGTTTTGCGGTTTCCCTGTGCAACGTCTTCAATGTTACAATTTCGTAACAAAGCGGTTCCCGGCCGGTCCGACGTCAGGCGGAAAAGCCTGCGAAAAAGCGGAGATCGCCTCCCGGCTCACTGGTTCCTTCCCTTGTTTCACGGATTTCATCGCGTTTTCGCGTCTGTGTTTCTCCAAGGTCACTGGACCTTTTCGACCTTTTCGAAACGCACTTTCGTGCTCACCTCGACCTGGACCACCCTCCCCTCATGGACGGTGATGACCACGGAGCCGAACCTCAAATCCTCCACATGCTGCGCCACCAGCTTCATCCAGCTGTTGTATTGATGGCCGGTGCCGGAGGCTTCATTGCCGGTGAGCGTCGTGGGTTGAGCGGGCATGTCATTTAACGAATAACGATCATTTAAACCGTTATTTATTTTTTTTCAATCATTATTTTTCTGCGCGTCATTGTTGGAATTACAATGAGTTAATTTCCAATTGATCCGCATCAAAATAACGATATATATAGTCGTTATATGAATGCGGTTTTTCTCAGGGTGTTTTTCGTGTCGGCGCTCTTCCTGCCCGGTTCCTGCAGGGGGCTCTTCGCGGGCGACATCCTCCGGGGAGGGACCTCCGTCGGTTCGGGGCGCAAGCCTGCGGATCCCCAGGCAAGCTCGGGGGCCCAAGCGGCGGAGTTGGCCAAAACGAAAGCTGCGGACCGGCTGGCGCGGACGACCAGGATCGTGAGCTCCATGCGTGCGCTTCAGGAGTCCGCCCGTGCGGCCGGGAACGCGGGGACCGTTCCGTACGGATTGTCTGTCGGGGGGCTGAAAGTCCTCACCGGATCGAACGCGAAGTGGGCGGGGGCTTCGACGCCTGTCCAGTCCGGCAACGTGGTCAGCATCAGGCAGACAAAAAAGCAGGCGGTGCTTCACTGGGAAACATTCGATGTCGCGGCAGGCACGACGGTGGACTTCGACCAGACGTCCGGCGGGGCGGATTCGGGCAAGTGGATCGCCTTCAACAAGGTTTTCGATCCTGCTGGGAAACCATCCGAGATCCGCGGCCAGATCAAAGCCGACGGCCAAGTTTACATCATCAACCAGAACGGCATCCTCTTCGGGGTCGGCAGCCAGGTGAACGCCCGCACCCTGGTGGCGTCCTCCCTCCCGATCAACGAGAAGCTGCAGGCAAACGGGCTTCTGACCCAGACGGCGGGGGACATCCAGTTCCTCTTCGAGGCACCCCAAGAGGATGTGGTGGGAGACGTCAAGGTGGAGGCAGGAGCGACGATTTCCAGTCCGGTAACCGCCGAAGGCAATGGTGGGCGCATCATGCTTGTCGGCAGAAATGTCACCAACGCCGGGACCCTGTCTTCACCATCCGGCCAGACGATCCTTGCAGCCGGGAGGCAGGTTGGCGTGATCGGGCATGAAAAGGACGAAATGGGGTTTGATGATCCGACGTTGCGGGGGTTGGACGTTTATGTCGGCTCGGTCGGAAACGGGGGGACGGCCACGAACAGCGGGCTCATCGAAGGCCAGCTGGGGAATATCTGGATCGCGGGAAAATCCATCAACCAGCTCGGTGTAATCGAGTCGTCAACCTCGGTTTCCCTCAACGGCCGGATCGACCTGGATGCCAGCTACGATGCCGTGCCCAATCCCACGACCGATGCCACAACCTCGAACGAGAAGCCGTTTCTGAAAAAATCGACCGGCAACGTCACTTTCGCGGCGAACAGCCTCATGCGGATCCTTCCCGAGACGGCAAGCGCCGAAACAAAAACCGGCACCGAACTGGCCCTGCGCTCCCAGGTCAACGTGACAGGCCGCAATGTTTATCTCGGGCAAGGATCGGCAATTCTCGCGCCGAACGCCGAGATGGATGTCCGTGCCGGCAATTGGGGATACGTTGACAGCGCGAGCGTCCCGACCTCGGGTTTCGTCTCGACCGGTGGCCAAGTCTATGTCGACAAGAACACCCTCCTTGACGTCTCGGGAACCACAGGTGTTTCGGCCCCGTTGTCGCAAAAAATCCTGACTGTGGAATTGCGTGGAACCGAACTCGCTGACTCCCCCCTGCAGCGGACCGGCGCGGTTCGCGGGGTGAAGATCACGGTCGATACGAGGAAAAGCGGCTCTTACAACGGATCCCCTTGGGTGGGAACTCCCCTGGGAGATGTCTCGGGCTACGTCGGGCTCGTGGAGAGGACCGTAAGCCAGCTGACGACCGCAGGAGGAAGCATCTCCATTTCCGCCGGGGAATCCGTCATCGCGAGGGAAGGTTCGACGATCGACGTCTCCGCAGGCTGGGTCCGATACGAGGGTGGAAAAGTCAGGACGACACGCCTGTGGCAGAACGGTCGGCTGGTGGACATCGCCGACGCCACGCCGGACCGCGTGTATGACGGCGTCTTTACCGGCACAACTTCGAAGACAAGCGCGAAATGGGGCGTGGCAAAAACCTATCGGATCTCCCTCGCCCCCACTGGGGAATACACGCAAAGTTCCTACATTCATGGGGCGGATGCGGGCGCTCTTTCCATCACCGCCCCCGCGATGGCCCTTGCCGGAAAACTTTCCGGAGCAACCCTTGCAGGCGGGCGGCAGCTGCGGTCTTCGGGATCATCGGGCGATTTGCCCAAGGCGGGATCACTCACGTTGTCGTTCCGCGCCCAGGAGTTCCGCGCGAGCGATCCCCTCCTCCAGAGATCAGTGACGCTGACCGCGTATCCGACTCCTCCGCGCGTGAGCATTGACGGATCGGCGGTGACCGGGATCGCCCCGTTTTCGACGGACAGCGACGGGGTGGCGGCGGCATTGGATTCCGGGCATGTGGAAGACTTTCATCTCCCGCCCGGCGTGCTGGCGGACGGTGGCTTCGGCTCGTTGGCGGTGAACAATGAAGATGGCGGAATCGTCGTGCCGGATGACGTGACGCTGACCACCCCCCCGGCCGGACTCATCTCATTGACAGGCTCCAATGTGGATATCCAGGGCCGGATCGTCTCGCCCGGGGGATCCGTGTCTCTCAAGGCGCTGAATATCTCCCCCTACAAATCCAGCCTCCTCAGTCTCACTGAGACTCCCAAGACGCCAAAGCCCAACACCGGACGGGGAACCGTTTCGCTCGGTCCCCGAGCTTTGATCAGCGTGGCAGGAACCTTCGTGGACGATCGGCCAACGTCCCAAGCCGGCGAACCCACCCCGATCTCCATCAACGCCGGCTCCGTCAGCCTCTCCGGTTTCAATGTCCGGCTCGCCTCGGGCAGCGTGATCGACGCCTCTGGCGGCGTGACGATCACGGCACCCGGCAAGCGCAAATTCGGGAACGGGGGCAGCATTTCGGTCCTGGCCGGACAGGACCCGGAGACAAAATCCGTAGTCGGCGGCAAGCTGGTTCTAAACGGCACCCTCAAGGCGTATTCCGGCGGACGGCTCGCCGGACTCGATTCGAACGGAAACAGCATTTATCCCGGGGACACCCGGTTCCGCGGCTACGCCGGGGGAGCCGCGTTGGAAGCCAGAGGCGGATCGCTCAGCATCCGGGCGACCCGCATCCAAGTCGGCGGAAACCAGGACGGCGGGGACGTGTTCGTGATCCGGCCCTCGTTCTTTCAAACCGGTGGCTTTACGAACTACTCGATTACCGGACTTGGCCGAAAGGCGGGCGACGACGCGCAATCGGCCGACGACGTGCTGCCGCCTGCCGTGGCGCTTTCAACCGCCGAATCACTTGCGGACGCCAACGTCCTGCCGGCAATCGAGATCCTTCCGAACACCGTGATTGAGCCAATCTCCTCCTCGTTCGATCTCGAGGGCGGCGCGTTCAAGGGCCTTGCCTCGGTGAGGATCGTCACCAGGCAGGTGGGCGAGAGAGCGCCCACCAGCGTCTCCTTCGAAGCTGCTGGCGTGAATGACTTCGGCGGAACCCTTGTCACGCGCGGGGACCTCGTCATGGGCGAGGGCTCCGCGATCCGGACCGACCCCGAAGCCGCTGTCTCGCTCAAAGGCCACACGGTCGCCGTCCTCGGCTCCATCTCGGCCCCCGGAGGAACAATCACCATCACCGGATCGAAGTATTCCAAATATTCTTCAAGCGTGTTCCCGGAGATTGCGGCCGCAGACGACACGGGCCCCCTCCCCGCCGCCGATCCCGTTCCGCTCACGACGGTTTATATCGGGAGCCGCTCCACCCTTTCCACCAAAGGAACGACGATTCATTACCCGGACAGCTATGGCAGGAAAGCAGGCAGGGTTCTCGGCGGCGGGACGATCACGGTCGCCGGGAACATCGTCGCCGCCAAGGGGGCCGTGCTCGATGTCTCAGGAGCTTCGGCGACATTGGATGTCCTCCCGTCGGCGGCCGGAATCGCATCCTCCCAAACCATCGGCGCAAGAAGCGGTCTCAATGCCCCGCGCGAGTCTCTCCGCACGGCCCCGAAAGTTGTCGATACCGACGGCGGGTCGATCAACTTCGACGCCGGACCGCAGCTTCTGTCCGACGCGACGCTGAAGGGATTCGCAGGTGGCGCATCGGCCGACGGAGGCACGTTGACGGTGTCTGCCGCACCTTTCCAGGCGACGGATGACGAGCTCCCAGCCGATGCCGTGGGCCTGGTGATCGCGCAAGGCGGGAAGGCGATTGCGCCGGATGTTCCAGACGACCGGACCGCGATTGGAAGCGGGGTGTTTGCCGAGGTGGCTCTCGCGGAGGTTGGCGCAAAGCCGCTGAAGATCTCCGGGAGCGGCTTCTTTGCCGCAGACAAGTTCATCGGTGGCGGATTCGATTCGCTCGCACTTTCCGGCGTCCTCAGCTTTGTCGGCCCGGTCGATATCCCGGCGAGAAACACCATCAAGCTGGGAGACAAAGGGATCATTATCGCGGATGGTGCGGTCAACCTTTCCGCCCCGCATGTCATGATTGGAAGCGCGTATGCCCCGCCCCAGCAGACGCAGACGGTCGCCGATCCGACCGATGCGAATGCCGTCAAAGCGAGCTATGGCACCGGGCGCCTGAACATTTCGTCAAGACTGATCGATGTCGGGAACCTGACCCTGCGGAATATCGGCAAAACGACACTCGCTGCGGGAGGCGGAGACATCCGCGGCTATGGCACCTTGAGTGTCGCGGGCGATCTCACCCTTCGCGCCGCGCAAATTTACCCCGCCACTGCGGGCACCTTCACCATCATCGCGTCCGACTATTCCGCCGATGGTGCCACGGAGTCCGGCAGCGTGACGATCGAGAGCTCCGGCACGAAGAAAATCCCGCTTTCCGCAGGTGGAACGCTCCGGATCTACGCTTCCAACATCACCCAGTCCGGGACGCTCCGGGCACCGTTCGGGTCGATCTCCATCGGCTGGGATGGAACCGGAACAGCACCCCGGAACCCTCTCACCGGTGAGACGGTGTCTGTCACCCGCCAACTTGCCTTCGGATCATCCGGCATTACCTCCGTTTCTGCCGTGGATCCCAAATCCGGCGATGGGACAATCATCCCCTACGGGGTCAGCCTCGACGGGTCGAACTGGATCAGCCCGTCCGGAACCGACATCACGTCGTCCGGACTGCCTTCAAAATCCGTGCGGATCTCGGCGCAGAACCTGGATTTTCAGGGTGGCGCGGTTGTCGATGTGAGGGGCGGCGGAGATCTGCTCGCCTACCGCTGGATCGAGGGCAAAGGAGGATCGAAGGACATCCTCTCGTCGGGGGAAAGCTTCGCGATTCTCCCCGGCTACGATTCGGGCTACATGCCTTATGCGTCGTTCAACGGCTCCGACTCGGACGGCAACCTCATCTCGAATTCCGGATCCGGCTACGCCAACCCCTCGCTCCAGGTCGGCGACAAAGTCTATCTCTCGGGCAGCAAGTCGCTGGCCGCCGGATATTACACTTTGCTGCCCGCCCGATACGCGGTGATGTCCGGCGCGATCCTCGTGACACCGAAAGCCGGATTCACACGGGCGACGGTGGAAACCGCCGAAGGGGCAAGCATCGTCGCGGGATACCGTTTCAACAGCCTGAACACCGACAAAACCGGATCGCCCCTGTCGACGAAGTTCGAAGTGGTGTCGGGGAAGACGCTTGCGGACCGCGCCCAATACGAAACCCTGTCGGCGAATTCCTTCCTGGCCGAACGCGCCTCGGACCTCCACCAAACCCCGCAGATCCTGCCCAAGGACTCCGGCTACGTGCTGTTCCAGTCCACGGCCTCGATGAACCTGTCGGGCATGGTCCGCTCGAAATCCGTTTCGGGGGGGGATGGAGCATACATCGATATCAACACGCCGCTGGATATTGTCATCACGGGAACGGACGCCGTGCTGCCGTCCGGCACCGTTTCGTTGAATGCGGCTCGTCTCACCTCGTGGGAATCCGAGAGCCTGCTGATCGGGGGAGTCCGGGATCGCACCAAATCGAGCAATGCCACCACCGTGAACGTCCAGGCGAAATCGATCACGCTCGACAATGTCGGCGCACCGCTTTCCGGGCCGGAGGTGATCCTCGTGGCCAGCGACAGCCTGGCGCTTGCCTCCGGTGCAGAGATCTCGCAATCCGGCGTCGTTTCGTCTCCGGAAAACCTGGCTTTGGTCGGGGGCAGAACGATCGCGGCCGACCGGCCGCTTGCCGTCTCGAAGGGCGGGGGTGCCATTTCTTTCCCCGGCGGCACCGCCGGAGGAACGATCTCATCGACTGTCGGAGGAACGATCACGAACGCCAGCGGGACCACCGCCACCATCTCCGCCAACACCCCGTTCGCCGTTTCAGCCGGCAGCACGCTCAGCCTGAATGCGGCGGGCTCGATCAGCCTTACGAACGGCGGAACAACTGACGGCATCCCCGTGAACATCGATGACGGGGTGCTCCTTCGGGTCACGAGCAGCCCGGACACGACCCAGAGCCGCGCGACGCTGGCTTTCACCTCGACCCCGTCGCTCACGATCGGCGATGGAGCCAAGGTTTCCGCAGCGTCGCTTGTTCTGGATTCGACCAGCGCGATGCGCTTCAGCCCGACGGCGTCGCTCGTCGCGGATGCTTACGACATCAGCAGCGGAAGAATCAGCCTCGATTTCGGGGGCGTCGGCACCCGGCAAGCCGACTCAGGGCTCGTGATCGGAGACGCGACGCTCCTGAATCTGCAGAACGCCAAATCCATCGCGCTGAGCAGCTATTCGTCCCTGGATATTTATGGGAGCGGCAGTCTGGGCGGCGGTCGGCTGGTCAGGCTGACGGTCAGCGCCGGAGACATTCTCAACCGCAGCGGCGACAGCGTCGGATTTTCTGCGGACAGCATTTTCCTCAACAACGGAAAAGGTGCTCCGGGGCGGGTCTGGAACGGGGCTGCCGACGGCTCGCTCACGTTCCGGGGCAAGACCATCACGCTCGGATCGGGACAGGTTTATGTCAGCGGGTTTTCAGATGTCATCCTTTCCGCCACAGGGGCGATTTCGAGCGTCGGGGAGGGAGGTTTGACAACCCAGAACCGGATGGTTCTCCGGACACCGTTGCTGGTCGGCACCGCCGGTTCGGTCCGAACGCTTGCCGCAGATCCATCCGGGCTGGGTCCTGCCGGACTGCCCTCGCTGGTTGTCGAAAACATCCCGAAGCCGGGAGGTCTTCCGAATCCAGGCGGACCCGGTGCGACGCTCAATCTGAGCGGAGGACAGGGGGTTGCGATTTCCAGCGACATCGTTCTGCCGGGTGGCGCGATCTCCGTCAGCGCGGCGAACGGCGACGTCCTGGTCTCCGGGAAGCTCGATGTCTCGGGCGGATCACAAGCCTTCCACGACGTGACGAAGGATTACGACGCGGGCGAAGTGCGCCTGACTGCCGACAAAGGCAATGTGATCCTGGACTCGGCAGGCGGCGTGGATGTCTCGGCACCGGGCGCAAAAGCCGGGCTGCTCGCAGTCTCCGCACCAGGCGGGGCGTTTGTTTTGGACGGTTCCCTGTCGGCTGCGGGCGCGGCTTCCGGCGGTTCCTTTTCGCTGGACGTAAAAACGATGCCCGCCCTGTCGCTCCACGCCTCGAAACTCGCTTCGTTCACCGGGTCGCAGTCCTTCCGCGTCCGCGGTGATTCTCTCGTGCCCGGCTCGGGAGATGTGGTGGTGGACGGGGTCACGGTGACAAGGAATTTCAGCCTCTCCTCCGACCAGGGAAAAATCACTGTTGCCGGGACGATCCGTGCCTCCGGTGCAACGGGCGGCTCGATTTCCCTGGCGGCCAACGGCGACGTCGAGCTTGCTTCGTCGGCTATCCTGTCCGTGCACGGGGCTGAGTTCAACAACGCCGGGAAAGGAGGGGCGATCAATCTTTCTGCGGGCACACAGCGCAACGGCGGTATGGGACCGGGCCGGGTGATCATCGCGGCAGGGTCGCTTCTCGACCTCGGAGTGGATGCCGCCCCGGACGACGGGCAGTTCGGCGGGACGCTTTCCATCCGTGCGCCGCAGAATGCGGCAGGCTCGAACGTCCTGGTCGACCCGATTCTCGGAACCATCCGGGGCGCTTCGGCGATCATGGTCGAGGGCTACCGGCTTTATGACCTGACAGGCTCCGGAGGAGCCATCACTCCGGCGGTCCAACAGAGGATCAAAACCGACGGAGAAACATTTGTCGGCACCGCAGGAACGAACTCGCCGACCTACGCCGCGATGTCGTCTGCCATCCTCGCTGGAACCCCGTCCCTCGCCCCGAGGGTTGTCTTTCTGCCCGGCGCGGAGGTCATCAACCGTGCTGTGGCCAGCCCGCTGAATTTCTCGTTCACCGCCCCCGGCAGCTCGCTTGTCGTGAACCCGGAATCCGGCGGCGGGGGCGGGGTGACATTCCCCGGCGGAACGCCGGGAAACAACCTGATCCGCACCAATACCGCCGCGACCATCACGTCGGCCACCGGAGCGGTGACTGCGCTGGCCGCCAACACGCCGACCAGCTTGCCGGCGGGCAGCACGGTCCATTTTGTCGGACAGGGCACAATCGCCTTCGTGGGAGGAAGCGGCGGGGTCATGCCGGTCACCCTGAGCCCCGGTGCCAGCTACACACAGTCGGCGGCGGGGGCATCCGGGACCGTGTCCGCCGTGGGGAGCGTGGTGACATTGAACACGGCGGGATCTGGCTCGATCTCGCTTGCCGCCGGGACGAAGGTGACGTTGCCCAACGGGACATCCGGAACAAATACAACCAACCGCATCCGCTCCAGTGTCGCGGGAACAATCACATCGCCGACAGGCGCGGTCACGGTGCTCGCGGCCAACACCAACACGCAGGTCGCCGAGGGCAGCACCATCGCGCTGAATGCGGCTGGGACGCTCACCTTTTCGTCCGGCACGGGCGGAGCCATCCAGGTCGCACTCGCCTCGGGGAGCTTCACCACGGCCGGGTCAACCGGGTTGGCTCCCTCCACGGGCAATCTCGTGCTCGGCTCGATCTCGTCCGCATCCGCGTCCGACTGGGACCTGAGCGGCTACCGTTTTGGAGCGAACAAATCCCCCGGTGCCCTGACCCTGCGCGCCGCTGGAGATCTGGTTTTCTACAACACCCTCAGCGACGGGTTTTCTCCCGTGGCCTCCAACTTGGCCGCGAACGGATTTTCCTCGATGTGGCTGGCCGGGGTCATGGATTCGAATCCTTCCCTCCCGGCCAACGCGCAATCGTGGTCGTTCGATCTGGCATCGGGAGCGGATTTGTCTGCAGCGGAGGCATCGCGGGTCCAGGCGGCGGCTGAACTGGCTTCCTTGCAGGGCGGTCGCGGCTCCCTTCGTCTCGGCAAGAACATCGCCACCCCTTCGGCGGCCGGAGGCGGCAATGCGCAGACAGCGGCCCTCATCGGGACCGCCACGCTCAGCAACTACCAGGTCATCCGCACGGGAACAGGCGACATCCGGGTTTCGGCGGGCGTCGATGTCCGTCTCCTCAACCCGTTTGCCAGCATCTACACAGCCGGGGTGAAGGTTGCCGATGCGACCATCGGCGGCGAGTTTGACGTGCCACAGCTTCTGGGGGACGTCGCCGGAGGCGCGCTCGGGAAGCGACAGCAGACGTATGCGGCACAATATACGCAGGCCGGCGGGGACGTGGACGTTTCCGCGCGGCGGGATGCTTCGCGCCTCACCCAGGTTTCCGCCACAAACACGACGCTTGTCGCGGACTCGACAAAGGAGCTGCCGACAAGCTGGCTCTACAGGCGCAGCCACATCGACGGGGAATCGCAGGCATTCGGGGCGGGATACTCCGACGACCCCGATGTCACCCGGATCGACTCGACGACCTGGTGGGTGGACTTCAGCAATTTCTTCGAAGGCATCGGCACCCTCGGTGGCGGGAACATCAGCCTGATCGCCGGAGGGAACATCAACAACGTGGACGCGGCGGCTCCGACCAACGCCCGCATTATGAAAGGGGCGGCAGCCACCGCCAAACTGGTCGAGCTGGGGGGAGGAGACGTTTTCGTGCGCGCCGGAGGGGACATCAACGGCGGGGTTTATTACGTCGAGCGCGGCAGGGGGACGCTGGCCGCCGGCCGCGGGATCACCACCAACGCGACAAGAGGGGCCGCAACGAATTCCGACCCGAAAACATGGCTCCCGACAACCCTGTTTCTCGGCAAGGGCGGTTTTGATGTCACCGCGCGCGGAAACATCCTGCTCGGCCCCGCCGCCAACCCGTTCCTGCTGCCCGGCGGCATCGGCAATGCCTACTACTACAAATCCTACTTCTCGACCTATTCCGCAGATGCGACGGTCGACGCGAATTCGATCGGCGGCTCGGTCACCTGGCGGACCTCGGCGGCTTTCCCGACCTCCGGCACGGGCGACAGCGCCGGCGTCGGCAGCGGAAGGCCTCTTCTCCTCAACTGGTATGAAAAGGTGCTGCTCCTGAATTCGACGGCCGCATCAAACACCCAGCCCTGGCTGCGCCTGAACGAGAAAGACCCGTTCAATGCCTCCCTGCTCACGGCTTTTGGTTCCTCCGGAGAATACCTGTTCGGATCGACTTCGCTCCAGCCAGCCACGCTGAAGCTCGCCTCGTTTTCTTCGGACATCAATCTTCAGGGAGACATCCTCCTGGCTCCCTCCGCAGGCGGGACACTGGAGTTGCTGGCCTCGGGCTCGGTCAACGGCCTTCAGCCAAACGGCAAAGTCACTGTCGATGGTGCCGCCACGACGACCTGGGGGGCCTCTGTCATCACTCTCTCCGATGCGGACCCGTCGGCGGTCCCGTCGATCCGGTCATCCATTTCCTACCGCGCGATTGCCGGGTCGAAAACGGGCGACCTGCAGAAGACGGGGACGACATTCCTCGACTCCTTCAAGATGCTGTTCGCGGAATCCGGGGCGACATCCCGCGCGACGGACAGCGACGAAACCACCCTGCAGAAAAAGAATGCGCGCCACGCGTCGTCCATCCTGCATGCGGCGGATGCCTCGCCGGTCCGGATTTACGCGGGCGGCGGCGACATCTCCGGGTTCACATTGTTCTCGCCAAAGTTCGCGCGAGTGATCGCCTGGCGGGATGTTTCCGATATCGCCCTGTATCTTCAGAACGCCGATCCCGGCGACGCGAGCGTGATCTCGAGCGGGCGAGATCTCACGCCCTTCAACGACAGATCGCTTCTCAGGGTCTCGGCAAGGCTGGCGGGGAATGTTCTGAACAGCGGCAGCACGTTCTCAGGGCACCCCGGCGACATCCAGATCTCGGGGGGAGGATCGCTCGAGGTCCTTGCCGGGGGAACCCTGGATCTGGGAACCGGAACGGCGACAAACTTGAAATGGAAAATCACATCCGATGACGGATTGAAGGTCGCCTATGTGGATGCGACGTCCCAAAAACAGGCGCGGATCAAGGCACGCGAGGTAAGGGACTCGAAGGGCGGCCTTGTCAATCCATGGATCACCAGCACCTCCACGATCGCCCTGCTGAGCAAATCCGATGGGACCGGAACCGGAATCACCAGCGTTGGAAACGCCCGCAACCCGTATCTTCCTTTTGAGGGGGCGGATTTGATCATTGGTGCCGGACTCGGCGCTGTCGGTGCCCTTTCGGCAAACAGCCTCGATTTCACAGCGTTCATCACAGGGCTTCCCGGCGCAGAAAGCTCTTCTCCGCAGTCTGCCAGCCTGTTGCGGGAAGTGGCCGCCCTCGAACAATTCTACACCATACTGCGCGACGCCGGACGGGACCACAGTGACCCGACGAATCCGAATCACCTGAAGTTCGCGGCCTATGCACCGGGGTATGCGGCGATTGACACGCTTTTCCCAGATGCGCAAGCGAAGGGAGACATCCTCACCCGCTCGCGCGACATCCGGACGAAAAATGGAGGCGGCATTAGCGTCTTCGCGCCGGGAGGCGGGCTGACCATGTCTGGCACGAGTGTCGTGGAAAGCGAAACACCACCGGGCATTATCACGGAAACCGGAGGTGCGATTTCCATCTTCACGGACCGGAGTGTCGACATCGGCATCGGACGCATCTTCACTCTTCGTGGAGGCGATATCTTGATCTGGTCCTCCAAAGGCGACATCGCGGCCGGGGCCTCCTCGAAAACCGTCCGCTCCGCCCCGCCCACGCGGGTTCTCCTCGACCCTCAGAGCGCCGCCCTTCAGGCCGATCTTGCGGGACTTGCAACCGGCGGCGGCATCGGCGTCCTGGCAACTGTGAAAAATGTCGCGCCGGGCGATGTCGACTTGATTGCTCCTGTCGGAACTGTGGACGCCGGCGATGCGGGCATCCGGGCCACCGGCAATCTCAACATTGCCGCCTCCCGCGTCCTCAATGCCGACAACATCAGCGTCGGCGGCACAAAAACCGGGGTGCCTTCCGCTCCCACGGTCGCGACTCCCAACATCGGAGGGCTGACATCCGGCTCGACCGCCGCCGCAGCCGCCAGCACCGCAGCCCAATCTGTGTCAAACACAACCGAACGGCCCCCGGAGCCTGAGATGCCATCCGTGATTACCGTGGAAGTCCTCGGCTACGGTGGCGGGGAGGATGATGGGTGATCAGGGAGACGGCGAAACCTCCCTCGCCGCTCGTTGAGCGAGATCGTAATTCTCCCAGCCCCATTTCATGCGGAACAACTCCTGCTCGTGCGTGAATCCGCGAACACCTTGTGACAGATTTGCCGAGCTTATCGCGGCGGGAGAGATGGCGAGATCAAGGTTGGTGCCGTCCGGCGTCTGTTGAATGCTTTCGACGGACACCTGCTGGCCGCCGCTTGTCAGGGAATTTCCTGCGGCCGATGGATCCATGGCTTTGGTCGTGTTTTGAGCGACGGGGTTGGCCGCAGCTCCAAAGGCGGATCCGGCAACGCCCGGCACCCCGGAAAAATTTCTGCCGGAGACCGGATTTTCCGCAGGAACGGATGAACCTGCGGACGCGGGAATGTCCGCGTCCGGAACCGGGGGTGAAGATGTGGTTGCGGGAGCGGGGGACCAGCGGGCGGACGGTTTCTCCGCCGGTGCGGGAACGGTATTATTCCGATTTCCGGACCATGATGCCGGGCGGGATGAAACACCGCCGGAAACAGTGGGAGCAGCAGGGCCCGGCCCGCTTTCCTGAATTCGAGGCTGCCCCTTCTCCGGCGGTGCCGCAAAAGCCCGGGCATCGCCCGCACGGAAACCCGACAAGTCGCCTGGCTTTTGAGTTCGCTCCGGATCGTGCCGGAAGTGCGGGGCTTCGCGATCCCGTGATGCCGCCCCGCCCAAGCCTCCGGTAAAGAGCAAAACCACAGCCCCACCGAACAAAATCCCGCCCGAGATGGCAAGAAGAACGGCCCGCCGATCGCACGATGTCCCAACGATGCGCATGGAGATTTCCTGATGCCAAAAACCCGGCGGGGGGTGGTGTTCCCCGCCGGGGCTGGTTCTGTGCTTCCTTTGGATGATTGGGTTATTTCGGCGTGACGAGCCCGCCGTCGGCAAACCGTTCGACATTCAGCGTGCCCAAGAGAATGCCGCCATTCTCGGTCGCTGTCGTGTTGAGGATTTCGTCGCGGAGCTGGTCGTGGAACAGCGAGGTGGTCGCATCTTCCAGGCCGACATTGTCGGACCGCGCCAGAATCCGGTTGTAGACCCAGGCGGTGTAATACCCGTTGCGGACCGCGTCGGCGCTATAGGCGACACCGTTGTATTTCAGCAGGACCGAACTCGGGCTGAATGGCAGGATACGGGTGTTGTAGTCGCCCGACGTGACGTAACCGATGTAGTAGGCGGCTGTCGCACCCGGATACGGCTCAGCGTTCGGAGTCGGTGACCCGGTATCGCGTCCCTTTCTGGGATTTGCGTCAAACCCTGTCACCGTGAGCTGCGGTGCCAGATTCCCGCCGGAATCGTAACCGCCGTTTCCACGAACAGCACTGTCCACCCCGCTGACTGTCTCGATCGGCCACAACTGGTGAGAAGTCACCGTCCCCCCATACTTGATGCTGGTGCTCGGGTCGGTGATCTGCCCGCTGAGGGCGGGCTTCCAAACCTTGACGGCCGCAGCAGTGCCCAATCCGAATTCCGAATAGGACGCATAACGCTGGCCAGCATCGGTGTTGCGCCCGATCGCATAGACGATCTTGTTCAAGTCCGCCGCATTCCCGGTAAAGAGGGATGCGGGCAGCGAGCCGCCGCTATACAGGTTCTGCGCCAACTGCGTGGACAGGTTGTCGCCGGGGAAGCCCGGGCTGGCCACGAAGACAATCGGCGAAACGCCGACCGTCTCGGTCACCAGCGTATCGTAGGACCCGCCGTTGTAGGGCGTCGTCTCCTGGAAGTTGGTCGAGAATCCGAAACTCGCGTTCGCGAGGATGTAATCCGTGTTCAAGACCGCCGCAGGATCATAAGGGCTCAGCAGGGTTCCGCTGCCGGTTCCATTGTTCGCCACGAACCGCACCTGGTTGTTGCCTGCCAGGGCGTAAACCGCGCCCGCCGCCCCGATAAACGACACCTTGATCTTCACCGACTGGCTGTTGAACGTGCCCGTCCAAACCCCAAAATTGGAGTTCAGCGCGTTTTTGTTCGTCGTTGGGTTCGCGTTGTCGGTCGAGCCCTTGTCCCCGCGGAAGAACCAGCTTCCGTTGGCCGCCAGCTTGTTGAGGATCCCCTTCTGGGTCGCGCTCCGGTCCCCGTTTGAGCCGACGATGTAAATGTCTGCTGAGGCGAGCGATGCCGCGGCCAGCGTCACGGCGGCAATTGCGAGTGTTTTTATGAGTTTCATAGGTTTGCTTTCTGTAATTTGGTGTTGTTCGGTTTAATTTTGAAGCGCCCTGCGGCGGCGGATGAAGGCCATGAAGACCGCTCCCGCAAACGCGAAGAGCATGTAGGTCGACGGTTCCGGGACGGCGGTGAACGTCACTTGGCCCGAGGTCTCGTTGATCGTGAAGGTTCCCAACCGAACGGTTGGACTGCTGCTCAGCGCGAAGAGATCCAACACTTTCGTCCCGCTGAAAGCACCCTCGATTCCGGCCCCGTTAAACGGGCTCGAAGTGCTGAAGTCGGGGCTCGTGTTCACTCCGGCGTAATATCTCCCAGATCCTGTCCCGATCTGGAATCCCGCGTTCGTCGTGTTCCCGGATTCCGTCGTGAGCAGCGTGTTGACGAACCCGACCTTGACGGTGTCAATTCCGCCCGATGTGTTGTTCCGCACGGTCTGCGACGGGTTCCCCCATGCCGTCGCCGGGGTCCCGGCAACCGTCCGCGCCCGGGAGGCGTAGATGGATACCAAATTACCCGAGTAATTGCCGAAAACGCCCCAATACAGATCGGAACGCGTGTTCCAACCAGCCCCGAACGTGGCCTCAAGATCCACCCCGAAAGTGGACAGGCTCCCAAACGTGAGCGTGGCACCCGGCGCGGCATTCGTGAATTGCGTGTATTGGCCGAGGTTGACGACGAAAGCGTTTTGCGGCGAAACCGTCTCGCGGAACCCGAGCAGCACATCCCCGTCAACAGCGGTCAATACCGCCCTCGCGGGCGGTGTTCCCAGCACCAGACCCGCGATCGCGAGCAGTGCTGCCATTATTGTCTTCGATTTTATTCTCATTCGATTTTCCTTTGTTGTGTTGTTTCCTGCCTCCAACTCCCGTGGACGGGTCATCGAATTTTGAATAACGACTATTTACGTCGTTATTATGCATTTAGTGGGCTCCGCCATTTCCGTCAACAGTTTTTTCGAGTTTTTTTTCGGGCCCTCCGCATCTCCTCCCGCCCGAAAGTTGGGACGGTGCCGACGCCGGTGCCGGAGGGGCGAGGATTTGTTGGCGTCCGCGCCGGTGTCGTTATAAAATCGCGCCATGAGGTTCCTCCTTGTGATTGTCGCGATGGCAGCGGTCCTGGCCGTTCAAAATTCCCGCGCCCAGACGAATTCCGCGCCCGGCTCCCCGACGGATGTTTTCGTGACGCCCAAAGCCAAAACCCAGACGAATATCCAGCCTGGGCCTGACGGGTTGATCCACCTGGAAGCCGGTCCGGAGCTCGTGGATTTGATCCCGACGCTCTCGGTCGCCAGCCTGAAGCAGGCGGTCGAATTTTACGCGAAAAAGCTCGGCTTCGAGCTCATCCTGCAAAGCGGCAACTACGTGGCGGTCGGACGGGACAACGTGCAGATCGGTTTCGTTTACGACAAAAACGTCATCAAGGGATACAAGCCGTCGTTCTACATCCGGATGGTCCGCATTGACGAGTATTACAAACAGGTCCGGGCCACAGGCGTGAAGCTCGCCGCCGAACTGAAGACATCCTCCTCGAATATGAAGGAATTTTCGCTCGTTGATCCGGATGGCTACACCCTGATCTTCGGCGAGTATGTCGGGCGGTAGATCGGTTTTGGAACACCCCCGTCACCCGCGTTTGCGGCGGGAGGGCCTGGGGTAGGAGCCCCGGCTGCGGGGGGCGGTCTTCCCGGTTCCGTTTTTCAGTTCTGCGATCTGGTCGCGGAGGAGGGCGGCGCGTTCGTATTCGAGATTTGCGGCGGCGGCGGCCATGTCGCGCCCGAGTTCGCGCACCAGCTCGTGCAGGTCGAAGCTCGCGGCATCCTCGCGGACGATGCTTTGTTCGACCTCCCGGCCCTTGATGATCACGTGGAGGCTTTCCTGGACGGCGCGCTTGACGCTCTTCGGCGTGATGCCGTGTTTTTTGTTGTATGCCTCCTGGCGGCTGCGCCGGTAGTCGCACACGTCCAGCAGGGCCCGCATGCTTCCGGTGACGGTGTCCGCAAAGAGGACGACTTCGCCATTGATGTGGCGGGCGGCCCGCCCGGCTGTTTGGATCAGGCTCGTCTGGCTGCGGAGGTAGCCCTCCTTGTCGGCGTCGAGAATGCAGACCAGCGAGACCTCGGGAAGATCGAGGCCTTCGCGGAGAAGGTTGATGCCGACGAGCACATCGCATTCCCCGGCCCGCAGGCCGCGCAGGATTTCCACGCGCTCGATCGTGTCGATGTCGCTGTGGAGATAGCGGACCTTGAGGCCGATCTCGCGGAGGTAGTCCGCCAGATCTTCCGCCGTCCGCTTGGTCAATGTCGTCACGAGAACCCGTTCTCCGTTCTCGATCCTGGCCCGGCAGAGATCGATCGTGGCGTCGATCTGTCCCTTCAACGGGCGGACGGTGATCTTCGGGTCCAGAAGTCCCGTGGGCCGGATGATCTGCTCCACGATCAACGGCATCCCGGGCGTGTGGACATCGGGCGGCGGCTCCGGCCCATCATCCTGATCCCCGCGTCGTTTTCCTTGAAAAGGCGGAGGGCGGAGCTCGCCGAGTTTTTTGTCCGGGTTGGCGATCCAGCCGGAATTTCCCGCGACGCTGTTGCGGATTTCAAACGGCCCCGGTGTTGCGCTCACGTAGATGATCTGCCCTGTCACCTGCATGAACTCTTCGAAATTGAGCGGGCGGTTGTCGAGCGCGCTCGGCAGCCGGAACCCGTAGTTCACCAGCACGGACTTGCGCGAGCGGTCGCCCGCAAACATCCCGCCGATCTGCGGGACCGTGGCGTGCGATTCGTCGATCACGAGCAGGGTGCCCTCCGGCAAAAAGTCCATGAGGGTGTATGGCCGGGACCCCGGCGGGCGTCCCGTGAGGTGGCGGGAGTAATTCTCGATGCCGCTGCAATACCCCATTTCCTGCATCATCTCGAGGTCGAACTCGGTGCGCATTTTGATCCGCTGGGCCTCGATGAATTTGCTCTCCCGCTCGAATGCGACCACGCGCTCCTCCATTTCCTTCCGAATGTCGCCCATCGCACGGTTGAGCTTGTCGTGCGGGGTGACGAACTGTTTGGCGGGAAAAAGCGTGAACGTCGTGAGCGTCGCGGAGACGTGGCCCGTGAGCGGGTCGAACTGGCTGATCCTCTCGATCTCGTCGCCGAAGAACTCGACCCGCACCGCCTCGTCCTCGCTCTGGGCCGGATGCACTTCGACCACGTCGCCCCGCACGCGGAATTTCCCGCGGGTGAAGGCGGTGTCGTTCCGCTCGTAGAGCATGTCCACCAGCTTCGAGAGCAACGCCTCGCGCGCCATCGGTTGCCCGGGCCGGATCGTGACCAGCATCTGCAGGAAGTCCTCCGGGGAGGCCAGGCCGTAGATGCAGGAGACGCTGGCGACGACAATCGTGTCGCGGCGCGTCAGGAGCGAGCTGACCGCCGACAGCCGGAGGCGCTCGATCTCCTCGTTGATCGAGGAATCCTTTTCGATGAAGGTGTCCGAGCGCGGGAGGTAGGCCTCGGGCTGGTAGTAGTCGAAATAGCTGACAAAATACTCGACGGCGTTCCGCGGGAAGAACTGCTTGAACTCGCTGTAGAGCTGCGCGGCGAGGGTTTTGTTGTGGGACATGACCAGTGTCGGGCGGCCGACATCGCGGATGACGTTGGCCACTGTGAAGGTTTTTCCCGAACCTGTGACCCCGAGCAGCGTCTGGTGCCGGTTCCCCGCGAGCAGGGACCGGGTCAGGGCCCCGATCGCGCGGCCCTGATCGCCTTCCGGCCGGTAGCGCGAAGCCAGTTCGAACGCCATCGCCTCACTCATGCCACACGGTGCCTGATCTGGCCCCGCAAGATCAGATAGAGCACGAAAAAGAGCCCGAGCGTCGAGCCGACGAGGGCGAGGGAATTGAACAAAAGGAGCCCGGAGCGGAGGCCCAGGTATTCCTTCGTCGGCCCGAAGAAGACGTTCAGGTGGCGGTTTTCCCGGTAGTCGCTCTGCTCCATCTCCGCCTTGGAAATCAGGTCCGTGACCTTCTGGTTGACGTAGAGCTGCTCGGCGGTGACACCGCTTCCGGACCCTTTGAAGGCCGCGCGGTCGAACGGGCCGCCGACGAGGATCGCATCGATCTTCGCGAACTGGGCATCGAGAGTTCCCGCATCCGAGGCCTCGAGCCCCGAGAGCACGGCAAGCGCATCCTTGAGATCCTCGAGCCGGTCCTCCTGCGCGGGAGTCGGGTGTTTCTCCGTCACGAGACGGTTGATCTGGGCCTGGATCGCTTCCTGGCGGCGGGTGAGGGGGTTCAGCTTCGCCTGCGCGAAGACGAGCGCCTCGTAGGACCACCGGGTCGGCATGAACTCGCAGATGAGCGGCACCTGCAGGTCGCTGCGGGCGGGCATCGCGCTGTCCGGATGATTGCTCGTCCATTGTTGGATCGTGTAGACGAAGTCGAGGTTCCGGTTCATTTCCTCGTATTTGATCAGCGCGCCGCTGAGGATGATCTGCGGGATCAGGACTGCAGGGATGATCAGGATGCCGGTCTTGCTTTCGGCCACCAGCGAGGAGATGACAAGCCCGATGGCGACGCCGCTGCCGGCGGTCAGGAACATCGCGGCAAACACGATCCAGAAGCCGCCCCGGAGCGCCAGCAGCCAGTTGCCGATCCAGGCGAAGAGCGCGCACTGGACGACGGCGAAGGCCGCCAGCGTGAGCGCTTTCGCCAGCACGTAGTAGATCAGGCGCACATCGAGGTTCCGCTCCCGCATGAGGACCGGGCGGTCGCGGATGATGTCGTCCACGCTGTTCGTAAGGCCGAGGAACATCGCCACCACCAGGGAAAGGAAGAGGTAGGTCGGGACGTGGAACGCCGACGCGAAATCGTAGACGTCGCTCTCCGAGTAGCGCAGCACCATGCCGGTGAGCAGCGCCAGCAGCGGCGCCTCGAGGATCGTCGTCAGAAGATTCGCGGGGTTGCGCAGCTTGCTGATGAAGGCCCGCTTGAGCAGGATGACGAACTGGTGCCACTCCTCCCGCGGGCGGATTGGCTCGCGGCGCCGCGCGGGAGCCTGCGGCGGCGGCGCGGCCTCGCGGGGCGCGGAAGGCTGCTGCACGTCTTTCATCAGCCGGTAGGCCTCGTATTTGTCGCGCCAGTAGTCCGGCGAAAACCTTCTCGCGGGAATCAGTTGCCCCCGGTTGTTTTCCTCGAAAATGATGTCGCCGCCGAGGTCGCGGAGCGGAGTCTCCAGCACGTCGAAAATAAATTCCGGGCGGGTCGTGCCGCAGGCCTCGCAGGCCCCCAGCTCGGTCCCGAAATGCTGCTGGTGCTCGGCCTCGGCGAAATATTTCAGCATCTCCTGCGGGGTGCCGAAAAATACCAGCTTCCCCCCGCGGTCCAGAAGGACGGCCTTGTGGAACATCTGGAAAATTTTCGACGTCGGCTGGTGGATCGTCACCAGCACGATTTTGTTGTGCGACATCCCCCGGATGATTTCGATGACGTGTTCGGAATCCTTCGAGGAAAGCCCGCTCGTCGGCTCGTCGAAAAGGAAGACATCCGCCGAGCTCACCATGTCGAGGCCGATGTTCAGGCGCTTGCGTTCGCCGCCGCTGAGGGTCTTTTTGTGCGTGCTTCCCACCACGCAGTTCCGCCGTTCGTTGAGGCCGAGTTCGGCGAGTTTCCCGTCGATCCGGCGGAGGCGTTCCCGCCGGGAGAGGTGGGGGGCGCGGATCGCCGCAGCGAAGCTCAGGTTTTCCTCGATGGTGAGGTGCTCGTCGAACGCGTCGTATTGGGGGATGTAGGTGACATATTTCCGCAGCGCATCGTAGTTGGCGTAAAGGGAGCGGTTGTTGAGAAGGACATCGCCCTGGTGCGGCGGGAACTGCCCGGAGAGCGCCCTCATGAGCGTGCTTTTCCCGCACCCGCTCGCCCCCATCACGCAGACCATTTCGCCGCGCTGGACGGAAAAGGCGATCCCGTCGATCGCGATGGTCCCGTTCGGGAACCGGCAGACGAGGTCGCGCACCTCGAGCGAGCGGATGACATTGCGTTCCTCTTCGATCAGGCGTTCGGTGAAGTTGCAGCGCAGGATCTGGCCGACGTCCACGCGGATGGTGTCCCCGTCGGCCAGCGGCGCGGAATTCCTCACCGGGACCCCTCGAACGAGGATCGGGCGGTCGGACTGGAGCACCTCGAGGCGGCCTTCCCTCCGGTCGTAGTCGCAGGCGATTTTCAGGAGCACGTCCCCGCCGGAGCCGGGAGCGAGGAGGATGTCGTCCTCCTGGAGCAGCCCCGGATTGTTCGAGACCAGGTATTCGTTCTTGGACGTCTTGAGCTGGAAGCGCCCGCCATACGATCTTGCCCGCCTTCTCAAATCCCCGAGGTCGAGCTCGCTGTCGTCATGGAAAATGATCTTGTCCTCGAGCGTGGCCGACACCTCGACCCCCTGGTTGAGGCGGACCCCCCGGAGCACCGCATCGACATTTCTCAGTGCCCGCACCCTGACCCGCAGGCCGAACGTCACCTGGAGGCACGAATCCCTCGAGCGGTTCTTTTCCAGCCGCACCTCGTCGGACCCGCTCACCGCCACGGAGATCTCCGGCAGCGTGACGTTCTTTTTCGCGTTGAAATAAAAGACGATGTCCGAGTAGGCGAGAACCTGGTCGTCGATGAGGACGCGCTGGCCGTTGTAGAGGCGGGCGAAGTCGCCGGGTTTGAGCGCCCGCCCCTGCACCACGAGATTCCTCCCGCTGAGGTTCTTCAAAATCACGAGATCCCCGTAGCGGTAAGCGTTGAGCTTTTCTTCGGGCGCGAAATCCGCCAGGGCCACGTCGGCGTGGTCGGGGTGGCCGAAACTCACCATCTCCAGCGGCGAGGCTCCCGCCTGGTAGACCGCCACTTCGGACTGGTCGTCCGAGTTGAGCTGGTAAACGATGTCGATGGCCTGGGCCGCCATCCCGAGCCGGGACATGAACGAATAGTAGGCGATGACCTGGTCCTGCTTGAGCCCGGCTTTGGCGATCAGGTCGTAGAGCTGGACGCCGAGAAGGATTTTCCGCTCGTCGCCGAGCTGGCCGGCGAGCTTCTGCGCCATCTCGTTGAGGTCCTGCTTTTCGTGCAGCGCGTCCCGGAAGAGTTTGCGCAGCTCGGAATAGACGGCGTCCGGGTAATCGTAGCGGAGGAAGCCGAGGCCGGAATCGATTTCCTCCTCGAGCAACTCGCCGTCGGCTCTGGCGAATGCGGCCAGAACCTTGATCAGCGTGGGGAGCAGGTTCGGTGCCTCCGTGACCGTGCGGGGCTTCCTCTGCAGCCTCCGGAAGAAGTGCCGCGCCGCCGATCTGGCGGACGAAACCGCGCGCAAAACGTGTTCGATGCGCCGCTGCACGCGCCCCGGACCCACAGGTGTCGGCAAGGTTTTCACGAATCTCCCAGCCTATCCCGCCCATCCGTCCGATGCAACACTATGACCCTTCCCCTGATCCGCGCGTAACGCCAACGATGGGAGGGCGAACCTCCGTGTGAGCCCATTTATTACGGCTCAGACGGAGCTTCGCCCTC
>JBAYTU010000045.1:0-27091 GCA_041675465.1 Terrimicrobiaceae bacterium
GAGAGGGGAGCGGTTCGACGACATGTCGATAACGCGAGGGAGGGCGAAGCTCCGTCTGAGCCGTAATAAATGGGCTCACACGGAGGTTCGCCCTCCCATCGTTGGCGTTACGCGCGGATCAGGCCCCCCCTGCGCCGCTTGCAAGTATTGGAAAATCGTTCATAGATTCTGCATGGCCAGAAACGTATTGGGAGGGGAGCTGGAGCCTTGCTGCTTCGAGCCGAAGACCGGATTCTATCGCGACGGGTATTGTCACACCGGGCACGGGGACGATGGCGTGCACACGGTTTGCGTGGAGGTGACCGAGCAATTCCTCGCGTATTCGATGGCGCGGGGGAACGACCTCACAACGCCCCGGCCGGAATACCAGTTTCCGGGGCTTCTTCCCGGCGACCGCTGGTGCCTTTGCGCGCCAAGGTGGAAGGAAGCTTTCGACGCGGGGATGGCTCCCGGAGTCGTCCTGGAGGCAACACATGCATCCTCGCTGGAATTCGCGACATTCGAGGAGATGAAATCCTGCGAGGTCGCGCCTTAGGAACTGGATACCTTTATTTCTTTACAGATCCTTAGCCCGGGACCGCGCTCCCGCTCAATTGCGCGAGGTGTAGAGAGCCACAAGGGCGGCCCCGATCGCCTGCGACAATTCGCCCAGACTCGCCGGAACGATTTGGATCTTCTGGCGTTGAAGCGGATACAGCCACGGCTCGGCTGCGGCGCGGATTCCCCCGAGGTAACGCGCGCGGAATTCCCCGGTGGTGGAGTGCGGGTCGATCAACCCGCCGCCAATCACGACATACGTTGCGTCGAGCGCGATCGAGAGGTTCGCGACATGGAGGCCGAGCGCCTTGGCCTGGATGTCAAAAATTTCGAGCGCGAGCGGATCGCCTTTCTGGGCGAGCCCGCGAAGCGTCAGCGCCTTTTGTTTCGGCGGGAGGCCGGGTTTCGCGAGCTCGTGCTCGGGATATTTCGGAAGGAGGTGGTCCAGGAATTGCGGCAGGCCGGAAATCGAGGTGTAGGCCTCGAAGCACCCCCAGTCGCGCCCGCACCCGCAGGTGAACGCCGGAAGGCCGAGCAGGTGGAGCGGTGCGGGCATGTGCCCGGCTTCCATCCCGCAGAAGGCGTCCCCTTCGAGCGGGAACCCGTTCGGGTCGATGTAGGCGGCCCCCAGCCCGGAACCCGGTGCCAGCATGATCACGCCGGCTTTTTTGTCGCCGCGGACCTGGGCGGCCTCCGCAACGCCCCCGTAATTGCCGTCATTTCCCACGACCAGAGGAATGCGCCGCCCCGCATGCTTTTCGAGAGCCCTCGAATAGTCGGCGTGAAATTCCCAGCCCGCGAACGAAGGGGGCAGGTTGGGCGTGCGGTCCAGAACCCCGTAAGCCTGGTAGGGGCCGGGGAGCGCCAGCCCGACACCGCGGACCTGGTCCCAGACCAGCTTGTTCTCCCCGAGAAATTTCTCCACGCCCGCGACCCAGCCGTCGATGACGACAGAGGTTCCGAGCTCGCTGTTTGTCGAACTTTGGGCGAGGTGGGAGGAAACGGGTTTTCCGTCGGCATAGACGCCGCCGGTCTTGCAGGTGGTGGCCCCGCTGTCGGTGCCAACGAAGATGTCTTTCATACGCTTCCACGTTAATGATCTTCGCCTTCTCATGGCGAGAATCTTTCTTCGTTCCCGAAAAAGCCCACGCCCCACCCAATATCGTCTCAGCCGCCTTCCCCGCACATCAGGATCTCTGAGTCTGCAGGCCCTTGGCACAAGGGCCTCTTCAACAAGCCTTGTCGCACGATGAGGGGTGACATGTCATCTGCTTGGCGGACGACACGCGAGGCCGGGCGGGCGAGCCGACGGTCATTTCAGGAGTTTGTTCCTGGTGTCTTCGGGGAGCTTGGAGGAAGAAATCCACTGTCGCGCGGCGGCGGGGTTTTGCCGGACCCAGTCCCTCGCGATGCTCTCGGTTTGTTGGAGGCGCTGATTTGCGTCCGAGATCCCGGCGATCCACGTGAGGGCGGCCTCAGGGTCTTCCTGGGCGATCCTCCTGGCCAGCGGGCCCAGCGCGGAATCCTTCGCGGCACCCGGCGGTTGCCGGTCCAGCCAGGCGGCGGCGGCTTCGGTGTCCTTGGAGGCCCAGCTGTTGACGACCGCCTGCATCGGTGCCGAGCGTTCCGCTTCGGGAAGGCGCTCGACATAGCGGGCGGCGGAATCCGGTGCCATGCTTGCCCACTGCGAGACGGCGGTCTGCACGATCGAGCGGCGCTCGTTCGCGTCCGTCATCGTCGCGGCCCACTGGAGAGCGGCTTCCGGCGACTTCCGGCTCCAGCCGGAAGCCAGGGCTCTGGCTGCGGCGTTTTTTTCCGCCGGGGCGAGGGAGCCCAGTGCCCTGAGGGCCGCCTGCGGGTCGGAGCGGCTCCATTCGCCGAAGACGGAGTTCAGGCTGTTGTTCCTGGCGTCCCCCTCGGGAAGTGTCCGCACCCAGTCGAAAATTTCCTGTTTGTTGGCGGCCGAGCGCACCCATTGGGAGGCGATGTTGCTGGCGGCGCCCGAGAAAACGCTGCCGGCCGGCAACTGCGAAATGGCGGCGGCGGCCTCCCTGGGATTCTCGCGCGCCCATTGGGAAAAAAGGTTCGAGACCGCGTTCCGGAAATTGTCGCCGGGGGGCATGTGGTCGAGCACCGCGTTCAGGATCTCCTTGCGGTTGCCCTGGGAGCTGCCGCTGAGATTCTGGAGCAGGTCGGCGCGCATGGTCGAATCCTCCAGCGAGACCACGTATTTCAGGGCGGCGTTGAAATCGCTCCGCGCCCAGGAGTTGATCGCGGAGTTCATCGCCGGGCCCTTCAGCATGGAATCGGATATCGAGAGCGCCGCTTTCATCGCCGCCTGCGGGTCGGTCTGTGCCCATTGTTGGATCACTTGGACGCGCGCGTCCTGATACGTTTCGCCTGCGGGGGGCATCGTGAGGGCATACGCCCAGGCCGACTTCGGGTCCTGCTGGGCGAGAGCCGAGAAGAGGGCCTGCCGGGCCTGGTCGGCCTGGCGGCCGGAGAGGCGGCCGATGGCTGCCTTGGCCCCCTCGACATCCCTCCGCGCCCAATTGTGAAAGATCATGGAAACCGAGTAATCCCCCTCGTCGCCCCCCTTGCCGCCCAAGGCCAGGCCGAGCGCTTTTTGCGGGTCCTTCTGGGCGATGTTCATGATCGCCGTCGAACGGAGCTGGCGTTTGAGCTGGGCGTCTCCGATGCCGTCGGCCATCGCGAGGGCGAGGGCGGAATCCTTGGATGCGATGGCGGAGATGATGGCCGAGAGGGCGCTCTGGCGCTGGGGGCCCTTGGTCGCCAAGGCGAGATTCCATGCGGCCTGGGGATCTTTTTCCGCGTAGGTGGACAGCACGAGGTAAAATCCCGATATTTGGTTCGGGGGGACCGGGGATGCGCAGAGGGAGGAGGCGATCGAGGCGATGTCGGAGACCTTCAAGCGGTCCTGGAGGTCCGCCATTTTGCGAAGGTCGCCCATCCCGCGGGAGCCGGTCGTTTCCATGCTGGCGAGGATGCCCTGCAATTCGGCGGCGGTGATCGGCTTGGGTGAGCCGGCGTGGGAGGGGGTCAAAGTTTGCGAGGTCTCGGCCGCGAGCTCCGGCGAGAGCGGGCCAGCCGCCGTGGAAACGACCGGGTTTTCAGAGGTTGTGGCGGCCGGGCCGGGCACTGCCGGAGCGGTGATCCGTCCGGCCGCAAACCCTCCGATGGCCCCCAGCGCGAGACAGCTGACGGCGGTGATTGTGGCGTATTTTGTCATAAAGGGAGACCGGCTCCGCCGAGCAGCTCCTCGGCCGCCAGCGAGGGGGCAAGCTGGCCGGAGAGGATTTCCTGCTCGAGCCGGGAGGAGAGGGCTGCCACGTGCGGATCACTCAAAAAGCGGACGCGCAATTCCTGTTCGACGAGCGATTGCCACCACGCGATCGCCTGCTCGCGCCGACGCAGATCGAAATCCCCGTCGGCTTCCACGTGCGCGAAATATTTTTCCGTCGCCCGCCAGACTTCCGCGACCCCCTCGCGGGTGACCGAGGAGACCGCCAGAACCGGCGGCTTCCAGCCTTCGGTGGCGGGGCTCAGGAATTGCATGACCCGCTCGAACTCGAGGCGCGTCGCCCCGGCGCGAAGCTTGTTTTCGCCGTCCGCCTTGTTCACGAGCAGGATGTCCGCGATTTCAAAAATCCCTTTCTTCATGCCCTGGAGCTCGTCCCCGGCTCCGGCGATCAGGACGAGAAGGAAGCAATCGACCATCGCGCGCACGGCGATTTCGCTCTGCCCGACGCCCACGGTTTCGATGAGCACGACGTCGAATCCCGCCGCCTCGCAGACCGCGATGGTTTCGCGCGTCTTCCGAGTCACTCCGCCGAGCGCGCCGCCCGAAGGGGAAGGGCGGATGAAACATCCCTCGCGGCGCGAGAGCGTCTCCATGCGGGTTTTGTCCCCGAGGATGCTGCCGCGGGTGAGCGAGCTGCTGGGATCCACGGCGAGCACCGCGATCTTGCGCCCGGCATCGCATAGATGGTTCCCCAGCGCCTCGATGAATGTGCTTTTCCCCGCACCGGGAACCCCAGAAATCCCGACCCGGTGGGCGAATCCCGGACGCTCGCCGATCCGGCGGAGGATTTCCCTCGCCAGCGGGCGGTGGGCCGGGGCGTTGCTCTCGACCAGCGTGATCGCGCGGGAAACGAGCGCGCGCTCCCCGGCAAAAATGCCCCCGACCAATTCGTCGGCTCCGGGAGAACGGCGGGCGCGAAAAACAGGCGGCGCGGTTCGCTGCGGATGGGCGATGCCCGGCATCACGGACGTCGCAAACTCCCCGCCCCCCGCTTCGGGAACCCACGGCGGACGTTGCGCGTTTTCGGACATTCCCTTGAAATACATCCTCCCGGCCCACCGCGTCAACCGCGCCTCCGCCGCTGGCCTTCTCCGGAACCTACACCTTCCCGCAGATCGCGACCTTGAGGCCGAGCTCGTTCATGGCGGCGGCCTTCGCGTAAAGCGCGCGGCGGGCACCGGCTTTGGTCGGGGCGTAGGCGACCTGGATGTGGTTGCTTTTGTGGCGGGCCATCATCTGGTCGCGGGTCACTCCCTGGAGGACGGCGTGCATGATCGGCCATTGGGGGGTGGTCAGGTTCCAGCGGTCTTCGGTCTCCGCCTGCGGGAGTTCGACGACTTCGGCGAGGCCGGTGTCGAATTTCAGTTCGCCCCCGGCGACGAAGACGCGGCTCCAAACGACCCAGCCGGGCTTGCTGATCCCTTTGAGCGTCCCGCCGCCGAGGCGGAAATACATCGGGGGCTGGCGTTCGCTCGAGGCCCCGGCCCATCCCCCAATGAAATGCTCCGGCGGCGCGGCACCGCTGATGAGAAAGACCCACACGTAGGCGTCCAGCTTGTCATCCGTGTATTGGCGTCCCCAACGCAGGTCGTGCAGGGTGTTTTCCGGGGGATACCCCAGCTCGCGCCAGAGTCGGCTGGTGATGAGGCCGTCGAGGCCGGCGCACTCGTCCACTTCGTTGAAGTGCGGGATTGCCTCGCCCGCGAAAAGCTCGCGCCCATCCTCGGAATACACCGGCGGGCGGTCCGTGTTGTTCAGCGTGCCCTCGACGAGGTCGGAGGCGGGGGCGAGGTCTTTGAGCCCCTGCTGGTATTGGATGCCGATGGTCGCGCAGCCGAATTCGTCGGCGATCCGGACTGCGGCGACATACATTTTGCACTGCTGGAGGACCTGGTGCTCGGTGAGGTCGTTTTCCTCGCTGCCGCCGAGGCAGAACCGGACCCCCCTGCCCTTATACCAGTTGAAGACCGCCCAGGCCTCGTCGTCCCGCACAGCCAGCATTTTCGCGTAAAGCGAGGACTGGCTGAGCCGTTCCTTGTAGACGCCGGTCCCGTGGAGGAGCTCGTCGGGAATGATCGCGTTATACATGCCCATGCAGCCCTCGTCGAAGACTCCCATGATGGCCTTTTCACGGCGGAGTTTGCGCGCAAATTTTTTGCCGATGGTCGCGGAGCTTTCCGGCACGTCGGCCTTCTTGAACGGCATCACGTGGGACTCGTCATGCTTCACCTTTCCCTTCCTGAGCCACCGTCGCAGGCCGGCGAGGAAATACTCGTCGGTGAAATCCTCGCTCCAGAGCGTGCTGTATTTCACCCCGGCTTTCGCGAGCGAGCCGTTCAGGTTGAGCATGCCAACGAGCCCCGGCCAGGTGCCGCTCCAGTTCGCGAGTGTGAGGATCGGGCCTTCATGCGAGATCAGGCCGTGCAAAACGTGGTGGCTGTATTGCCAGACCGCCTCGGCGACGATGAGCGGAGCGTCGGACGGAATGTCGCGGAAGACCCGCATGCCATACTTCTGGCTGTCGATGAAGCCGTGCCCCTTCGCCGGATCGAATGCGTGCGCCCGCTTGACCGCCCACCCTTCTTTTTCCAAGGCCGCCGCGATCTGCCGCTCCATCGCGGCCTGCGCCGGCTCGCATTTTTGGTTGGCGGGGGTGCGGAGGTCGCCGTTGGCGATGAGGTGGACGGTGTTCATAATCGGAGAGAATGGAGATTGGATGTTAGCGGGTATCCGTGCAAAATGAAGCGGAATTCCCGACATGCCTTCGTTTTCCGTCTCTCCCGTCCTGCGCTCCTGGGTCGAGGTCGACCCCTCCGCTCTCCGCCACAATCTGGCTCTCGTCCGAAAAACCATCGGCCCCAGGCCGGAAATCCTCGCCGTGATCAAAGCCGACGCCTACGGGCACGGTGCCGCGCGGGTCGCCAAAGTCCTGGCGCACGATGTGGCGGTCTTCGGGGTGGCAAACCTCTCCGAGGCGCGGGCGGTTCTTGCCGCAGGGACCGGACGGCAGGTCATCCTGCTGAGCCCCTGCCTCCCGTCCGAGCGGGAGGAGGCGGTCGCCACGGGCCTCATCGTGACGGTTTCCAGCGCGGAAGAGGCGGAGAGCTGCGCCGCCCTGGGCGATGCGAAGGTCAATTTCAAGGTGGATACCGGCATGGGCCGGGTCGGGTTCGGGGGGGGATCTGCGGCGAGCGAAATCGCCCGCCTCGCGGGCCGGGTCCATATCCACAGCATCTCGACCCACCTGCCCTGCTCGGATGAGGACGAACCGTTCACCCGCAGCCAGCTCGAAGCCTTTTCCCGGATGGCCGGGGAGTTCCGCCGACTGGTTCCCGGGGCCAAAATCCATTCGTTGAACAGCGCGGGCATCCTGAAGTTTCCGGGCCATGCGGAAGACATCGTGAGGGCGGGGCTGGTCCTCTACGGGATTTCGCCGCTCCCGGAGTTTCGCCACCATTTCCGCGCCGCCCTCGCCTGGAAAACCCGCGTGACGCTGGTGAAGGATCTGCCGCCGGGAGCCGGCGTCTGCTACGGGCGGACGTTCATCGCATCCCGCCCGACCCGCACGGCGGTCCTCGCCGTCGGTTACGCGGATGGGTTTCCCCGGCAGGTCTCGGGGAAAGGCGCCCGCGTGTTGATCCGCGGAATCCGCTGCCCGCTGCTCGGCAGGGTGACCATGGACCAAATCGTCGTGGACATCACCGGGGCCGGGGACATCAGCCCAGGCGAGGAGGTCGTCATCCTCGGCAACCAGGGCTGCGAAACCATCACCGCCGAAGACCTCGCCGCCCAGGCGGACACGATCCCCTGGGACATCCTCACCGGCATCAAGGGCAGGGTGGCGAGAATCTATCCGGACTGATCAAGCCTCAGACATAAACTTCCTCGAAGACACCGCATCGATGTCGAAAGCCGTGCGAAAATTGGGCCTTGAATTCGGGCGGCGGGAGGAGGAAACTGGCGGGCATGATTGAATTGGAGGTCTACGCGGCCGGAGTCCGCCATCCGGATAAAATGATGGGCCTGGCACTCGAGCTCGACGTGCTTCCGGGGCTCCGCTACAAGGTGGACACGAACCACGACATCATCTATTTGGAATTCGGCGGGGCGGTGCCCGCGCAGCACGACATCGAGTCGTTTTTCCGGAAGCTGGGGCTCGAGGCGAAATTCGTGGGGCAGCTGCCGCCCGAGGTGAGCTCCAAAAAGAAAACCGAACGGATCGCTTGAGTCCCGGCCGCCACCAGCTGCTCCGGCTGTCGTTTCCGATGCGGTTGCCTTCGGTTTTCAGCGGGCTGTTGGAACCGCTGCTCGGCAGCTTGGGCGGGCTGGCGATGCTGGCGTGGGAGACGGCATGTTCCATCGCGCGGGGAAGGGTGCGCGTGTGGCTGACGTTGAGGCAGATCGCCGAGGTCGGATTCGGTTCGCAGCTCGTGGTCGTGGTGACCGGGGCCTTCACGGGGGCCGTGTTCACCGCGCAGGCGTATTTTCAATTTGCGAGCCTGAACATGGAGACGGCCGTGGGGCCGGTGGTCGCGCTTTCGATGTTCCGGGAGCTGGGGCCGGCACTGACCGGGCTGATGGTCGCCGGGCGGGTGGGAGCGGCGATGACTGCGGAAATCGGGACGATGAAAGTGACCCAGCAGATCGATGCCCTGCGCGCGCTGGCGGTGAACCCCGTCGATTACCTGGTCGTCCCGCGCGCGCTGGCAATGTTCGTCTCGATGCCATTGCTCGTGGTCGAATGCGTCGGGCTCGGGGTTCTGGCGAGCTATTATGTCGGGGTCCACGTGCTCGCCATCAACGGCGTTTATTTTTTCGCGAACGTGCAGAAATTCACCGAGGGCAGCGACATCATGATGTCGCTGATCAAGGGGTTCGTGTTCGGCGGGCTGATCGTCTTCATCAGCTGCCGTGAGGGTCTTTGCGCAAAGGACGGGGCGGTGGGAGTCGGGCGGGCGACGACCGCCACGGTCGTCACGTCCTCCCTCGCGATCCTGATCGCCAATTTTTTCCTGACGATGGCGCTCAACATCCTCTTCCCGGCCGGACAGCGATGACCGAACCGCTCATCCATGTGCGGGACCTGGTCCAGAGGATCGGATCGCAGGAGATCCTGCGCGGGCTCACGCTCGATCTTTTCCCGGGCGAGACACTGGTCCTGCTCGGCAAGAGCGGCGGCGGCAAAAGCGTGTTCCTGCGGCATCTGATCGGCCTCATGCGCCCGGTCTCGGGCAGCATTGTTTTCGAGGGGCAGGAAATCACGGCCCTCAAGGAGCGGGACCTCGAGCCCGTGAGGCGCAAGATCGGGATGCTCTTCCAGGACGGGGCGCTGTTCGACTCGATGAATGTTTTCGACAACGTGGCCTTTCCCCTGAGGGAGCGCGGGGAAAAGCAAACGTCCGCAGTGCGCGAGAAGGTCGCGCAGGCCCTCGCGATGGTGAACATGGGCGGGCACGACCGGAAAATGCCGGTGAACCTGAGCGGCGGGATGCGCAAACGCGTGGCCCTCGCCCGCGCGATCATTTCCCCGCCGGATGTCATCCTTTACGACGAGCCGACCGCGGGGCTGGACCCGATTGTTTCCGACAGCATCAACCGCCTCATCCGGCACCTCCAGCGGCGGTTGAGCGTGACCTCCCTCGTGGTCACCCACGATCTCGTGAGCTGCAACCACATCGCCGACCGGGTCGCCCTCCTCGACGACGGGCGGATCCGTTTTCTGGGCACGCCCGCCGATCTCCGGGAGACGCGGGATCCGGTCGTGCGGGATTTTGTGGATGGACGCTCGGGCGAAACCGTTTATTGAGAACCCGAGACATGAGCAGCGAAGACCGCGTGACGCAAACAAAAGTGGGGATATTCCTTTTGATCGGACTGATCACGATCGGGATGATGGTCGTTTATTTCGGGCGCCTGGGCGAGGGTGTCCGGAACTACTACAACCTCCGCGTGGAGTTCCCGAATGCCAGCGGGCTCTTGCGGGGGGCCGAGGTGTTGCTGGCCGGAGCCAAGATCGGGCGGGTGATCGACAACCCGGTGATCCTGCCCGACATGGACGGCGTTTACGTGGATCTGCGGATCTTCGACGGCGTGAAGGTTCCGGCGGCGAGCGAGTTTGCCATCGGCAGCTCGGGTCTCCTCGGGGACAAATACGTGGTGATCAACCTGAAGGAAAACGCCAAGCACTCCCCGGCGATCGCGCCCGGCAGCACGATCCAGGGGGTGAACGATGGCGGCGGGCTGGGGGGGATGGCCGAAGATGCCGGCGCGCTGGTCGCCGAACTCCGCGCGACCGTCGCCAACGTCAACTCGGTGGTAAAAAAACTCGATGACGGGATCCTGAACGAGGAAGGCATCACCTCGCTGCGGGAGACCCTGAAAAATCTCCGGACGACCAGCACCTCCCTCGCCGCCGCATCCGCGAAGGCGGACAAAGTGGTCGCGCAGGCGGGCACCGCGATCCAGAGCGGCCAGGGCACGATGGATTCCGCGAAGAAGGCGGCCGACGAGCTTCAGCAGGCGCTGGCGGACATCCGCAGCCTCGTGCGCGAAGTCCGGCAGGGGCAGGGGGCGCTGGGAACCCTGATCGCGAACCGCGAGACGGCGGAAAACCTGCGGGCGCTCGTCGCCAACCTGCGCCGCCACGGCATCCTCTGGTATCGGGATGGCGAGAAGGCCAAATCGCCCGCCGCGTCGAGGTGACACCATTTTGACATCGAAACGGGCGGAATCGACGGACGGCTCGGCGCTCCGTCCCTACCGGTGGTGTGGTAGGGGCACATCGCCGGGGTGCCCGACTCTTCCCCCCCATCCCGCCGTGTGTTTGGCATGACGAACCTTCCCGCCGAGTCGGTGCTCTATTCGTGGGCGTTCGAGCCGGTTCCGGCCCTGGGGCTTTCTGCGGCAGCGCTCGTATATTTTCTCGGCTGGAGGGGCCTGCACGGGCAGGTTCCGTGGCGTTTTCCGGTCGAGCGGCTGGTGTCGTTCCTCGGCGGGCTCGCGGCGGTTTTTGTCGCGCTGGCCTCGCCGCTCGATGCCTTTGCCGGGTGGTTGCTTGTCGTGCACATGGTGCAGCATTTGTTGCTGACGATGGTGGCCCCGCCGCTGCTGTTGCTCGGCTGGCCGATGCTGCCGCTTCTGTCCGGTTTGCCGCGCGGCTTTACGCGGGACGGCCTGGCCCCGTTTCTGAATTCCCCGTCGCTCCACCGTTTCGGGAGGTTTCTCGTCCACCCGCTGTTCGCCGGGCCGCTGTTCATTTTCTCCAACCTCTTCTGGCACGCCCCGGCGCTCTACGAACTCGCGCTGAGGTCACCCGGGTGGCACCAGGTCGAGCACCTTTGCTTCCTCGTCACGGCGATCCTGTTCTGGTGGCCGGTGGTCCAGCCCTGGCCGTCCCGCCCCGCGCTTCCGCGCTGGGTCATGATCCCCTACCTCCTCGCCGCCGATTTGCAAAACACCGTGCTGGCCGGGTTTCTTTCGTTTTACGGGGAAGTCCTGTATCCGGCGTATGCGGCCGCGCCGCGGATTTCCGGGCTGTCCGCGCTTGATGACCAGGCCGCCGCCGGGGCGGTCATGTGGGTGCCCGGCTCGATGGTGTTTCTCATTCCCGTGGGGATCATCTCCATCCGCTATCTTTCCCCCCGCCGCCACCGCTTGACGATCCAGGAAAAGCCGGCGGTCCGGCGGGCGCGTCGCGCGGGAAAATTCGATTTGCTGCGGGTGCCGGTGATCGGGGGCGTGATGCGATGGAAATTTTTCCGGCCCGCCCTTCAATCCGCGATGTTCGCCCTCGCGGCGCTGGTGGTCCTGGACGGCCTCTTCGGGCCGCAGGTGGGCGCTGTGAACCTGGCCGGCGTTCTGCCCTGGCTGCACTGGAGCGGGATCAGCGCCATTGTCCTGCTGTCCGTGGGGAACCTGTTCTGCATGGCCTGCCCGTTCACGTTTGCCCGCGACCTGGGCAGGAAAATTTTTCCGGGCACCCGCGAATGGCCGCGGGCGCTGCGGTCGAAATGGTTTGCGGTCGTCGTGCTGGCCGGGTTTTTCTGGGCGTATGAGTTCCTGGATCTGTGGGACAGCCCGTGGTGGACGGCCTGGGTCATCGTTTTTTATTTTTCGGGCGCGGTGCTGGTGGACGGGGTTTTCAAGAACGCGAGCTACTGCAAATACGTCTGCCCGATCGGGCAGTTCAATTTTGTCGCGTCGCTTGTGTCCCCGATGGAGGTGCGGGTCCGGGAGGCGGACGTGTGCTCGGGCTGCAGGACCCGCGATTGCATCAAGGGCAACGACGTGCAGCGAGGTTGCGAGCTCCTGCTGTTCCAGCCGCGAAAATCCGGGAACATGGACTGCACGTTCTGCCTCGACTGCGTGAAGGCGTGCCCGCGCGACAACGTCGGGATACTGGCCGTCACGCCGGGAAGCGGTCTCATCGCCGACCCCCGCCGGTCGTCGGCCGGCCGGTTTGCGCGCCGCCCGGATCTGGCCGCGCTCGTGCTCGTGTTTGTCTTCGCGGCCTTCGCCAACGTCGCCGCCATGTTGGTTCCCGTGCGGGAGATGGAGGATGCTCTCCGCCGGATGGCCGGCCCGCAGGTCTCCGGGGCGGCGTGGTTCGCGGTCTTCGTTTTTGCCGTCGTGGTCCTGCCCATCGCGCTCGCGCGGGTCTGCGGGTGGATCTCGTCCGCCACGACCGGGCAAAAGCCATCGAGCATCGCCAACGGTTTCGCGGCCGCGCTTGTCCCTCTCGGATTCGCAATGTGGGCCGCGCACATTTCCTTCCACATTTTTTCGGGTGCCCTGACTCCCTGGCCGATCCTCGTGAGGATCGCGCGGGACATCGGCTTCCATTCCGCAGTGCCGGCCTGGGATGTTTCCGTCCCGGTCTTCGAGGGCCTCCCCGGCCTGCAAATCCTGTTCCTGGGTGCCGGGCTGCTCTGCTCGCTCTGGATCCTTTGGCGGAAATCCCTTGCGCTGACCCGGCGGGCGATGCCGGTTTTCCTGCCTTGGGCGGTGGTTGCCGCAGCGCTTTACGCCGTCGGCATCTGGCTGATTTTTCAGCCGATCGACATGCCGCTGGCCGTCACTCCGCCATGAGAAGGCTTTTGGTGATCGCGCTGTTCCCGGCGGCCTCTTCCCTCCTGCGCGCGGACGGGGGAGTCACGGTCGGTCAGATCGAACGGGACGGGTTGCGCGTCACCGCATTTGCCGCCCCGGTCCCGGTTCGCGCCGGCCCGCTTGATGTCACCTTTCTCGTGCAGGAGATCCCGTCCAACCGACCCGTGACCGATGCCCGCATCGAGTGCTCGGTCCGGAAGCTGGACCCCCCTTCGCCCGATCCCGTCCGGTTGCCCGCATGGTGTTCGACAGTGGCTCCCGGCACCCGCGTCCTCGCCACCTCCACTCATTCCAGAAACAAACTTCTGAGCGGGGCCTACCTCCCGCTCACCGGGCCCGGTCGCTGGGAGCTGGATATCCGGGTGGCGCGCGGGCCGTCCGCTTTTTCCGCAGCCATCCCTCTGAGCGTGGCAGCCCCTCAGCCCCCTCTCTCGATCTGGTGGCCGCTCATCGCATGGGTGCCAGTTGCCATCCTTGTCTATGTTTGGCGAGGGTGTCTTGTCCGGGCGAAGAGGGTGGCAGGACCGTCCGCGTGGACGGTCAATCCCTGAGGCCGGAGACCATTGTCCTGGCGATTCGTTGACTGCGGTCATGGTGAAAGCGGGTTGCTCTTTTCGAGATTGACCGTCACTTGGGCCTGCCCCTAAATGTCCCCCCGTGCATCCTGCCTGGCAACGGTTGAAAAGAGAGTGGTTGTCGCGGCTTTCTCTCGCGCTGATTTTTGTCGGCGCAAACCCGCTTTCCGCAGTGGAGGTGGTCTTTCAGGACGGGAAGCTTTCCCGTGACGTGACGGTGGTCCGCGAGACGGAATCCCAGATCGTGCTCATGATGCCGGAGGGGATGATTTATTTTCCGCGATCCGCGATCCGGACGATCGACGGTCGCCCCGTGGCACCGCTGCCTGCGGCCTCGCAACCACCCGCCGCGACGGTTTTCCCTGCGGCGGCAGCCCCCGTGACGCGAACCGGAGAGGCTGTCGCGCCTCCTCCGCGGGATGCCACCCCTGAAAATGCCGCCGCCAGCGTCCGGCCGCCGGAAACGTCGTCCGCTCCATCCGCATCGCCTTCCCCGGCTCCCGGCGAGAACGTCGAGCCGCCCGTGAAGATGGTCCTCTCGTCTCCCGGCGAGCACGCATGGAATTTCGAACTCGTCCTGCTCGGCCTTCTGCTTTTTGGCGGTGTGTGGATGCGCTGCCTGCAGTGGGTGGAGAAGGACCTTTACGAGCGGCGGAGCGACCCCCGCTTTTGGTCGCTCGCCGCGTTGCTCCTGCCTGGCATCGGGGCTCTGGCTTATGCGGTCTCCGTCCGGGTGAGCGCCCTGCTGCAACGCAGGCGGACGGCGGGTCCTCCCGGTGCGCAAGAGCCGACGGCGGAGGAGCCCGCGAAGCCATCCTGGTTTCTGCCGGATGCCGATCCTGCGGATTTCGTGGCCAGGAAGGGGCAGACACGCAAGGGCTTCGAGTTTCTCGACACGGACCGGAAATCCGTCGTTTTCAAGAAGGACGGCGATCTGGTTTCCGGCCTCGACCATGCCAGCGAGATGCTGGAGGAGGCGCTGCTCGAACATGCCAGCGACGTGCACATCGAGCCGTCCGCGCAGGATTTCCGCATCCGGTTCCGCCTCGACGGGGTGATGCGCGAGCGCATGAGCTACGACATCGTGGACGGGCGGCGGCTCATGACTTCGCTGAAAACCCTCGCCGAGATCGATGTGGCCGAGAAGCGCAAGGCGCAGGACGGGCGTTTCCGCGCCCGGATCGGGGACAGGGAGGTGGATTTCCGGGTGGCCACGGCGAACTCGATACACGGCGAAAAAATGGTGATCCGGGTTCTCGACCACCAGCACGGGGTCTTCGACCTCACGGCGCTGGGGATGTCCGACGAGATGCTCGCGGTCTTTCAAAATGTCATCCATTCGCGCAACGGGATGATCCTCGCGACAGGGCCGACCGGCTCGGGGAAAACCTCCACGCTCTACGCCGCGCTGCGCCAGCTCGACGCAGCGCGGCTGAACATCATGACGATCGAGGACCCTGCGGAATACGAGCTGGCCGGTGCCACCCAGATCGCCGTGAACCCGAAGGCGGGCATCACCTACGCCAGCGGCCTGCGCTCGATTTTGCGGCAGGACCCGGACGTGATCATGGTCGGCGAAATGCGGGACGCGGAGGCGGCGCAGGTCGCCCTGACTGCGGCGCTGACGGGCCATCTCGTGCTGAGCTCGCTGCACACGAAAGATGCGGTGAGCACCATTTCCCGGCTCCAGGACATGGGGATCGAGCGCTACCAGGTCGCATCCGCGCTCCTCATGGTGCTGGCCCAGCGGCTCGTGCGCGTCCTCTGCGAGCACTGCCGCAAACCCTACGAGACCAAGGGCGACGAGCTGGAGAGCATCGGGATCAGCTTCGATCCGGGCGGGACGATCTACGCATCCGCCGGATGCGACCGTTGCCTGGGCACCGGGTTCCAAGGGCGGACGGGGGTTTTCGAGCTGCTCGTGTTCGACCCGGATATCCAGCGGGCGGTGGGGGAAGGGATCGGCGAGCCCGCCCTTGCCGCGATGGCCGGAGAGCGCGGTTTCCGCAGCTACCGGCAGGACGGGGCGCTGAAGGTCCTGCTCGGGATCACCACGGTGGAGGAAATTTTGCAGGCTGTCTGAAAAATCCCCATGCCACTGGAACCCGCCATTTGTCTGATCGTCCTCGTGCCCGTGCTGTTGCGCGCGTGGCAGGGCTGGCGCTACGGGGCGACGCGGGAGATCCGCCACTGCCTGATCTATCTTTTCGGGATGCTCGTGGCGGTGCGCTACTGGTATCCGGTCACGGCGGCGCTCGTGCACTGGTTCCACCGCGATCCGAGGTTGTCGGCGGCGGCCGCCTTCGCAACACTGTTTTTTCTCGCCGCGGAACTGGCGGCCCTCGCGGTGAATTTCCGCGCGGAATACGTCCAAAGCGTGCGGGCGAACCCCATCAACGACTGTTTGGGTGCCATCCTGGGGGTGTTTTCCGGCGCGCTGATCGGATGCTCGCTGCTGCTGGTTGTCTCGCTGGAATCGCCGGCGCTGATGCCGGGGTTCGACCGGCAGAAGTTGCCCCTGCCGCTCGATCGACTGCCGCTCGATGTGTTCCGGATGGTCGAGCAAAATGTCGCGGGGGTTCCGCTTCAAGGCCCCGCCCACACCCCGCTGCCGTCGCTCCCGGCCACGACCCCCCCGAACTTTGTTTGGGATTGAAGCGGGTGAGCGGAAATTCTGGCCAGCCGCCCGAAAACCTTTTACAAAATTTTCCATGTCCGAGAGCCGTCCCCCTGATGAGACCGAGGCCACTCCCGCCGAGGGAACGCAAGGCATGACGCAGAAGGTCCACGTGGATTCGCTGCTGGTCCGGGACCGCCTGGTTTTCCAGACAGCCGATGGCACCTACGTCCTCACGGTCGGGAAAAACTCCCGCTGCATCCTGAACTCGAGCTCCCCTTCGAAAAAAGGCGGCCAGATCATCCTGAGGGGTGGGACCAACGCCGAAGTCACCGAACAGACCCCGAACCGCATTTATGCGGGCGGCCGTCTCGCTTACACGTTCGACGAGGGGGATTCCACACTCGTCACGACCCCCGTGATCGAATCGATCGTTTACGAGCCGGGCGTGCGGTGAACGGCTCCCGGGGGGGCGGGATTATTTGCGCCCGCTGCGGGTGACGGGGATCTGGTATTCCAATTCCCGGATTTTCGCCTCGAGCCTCGCGATGGTTTCCCGCGCCGAGGTGAGCTGGCGGGTTTTCTCCATCAGGCCGGCCTCCAGATCGCGGATGCGCTTTTGCAGGTTGATTTTGATGCCACCTTTTTGTGGCTGGGGGAAATCCTCGACAGCCGGACGCATCGCCTCCTCGCTGAAGAACGGGGCTTTTGACAGGATCGTCGTTTCGCCGGTGCGGCAGTTCACGATGGGGGTGTCGCGGGTGATTTCCCCGAGGCGGCTGAATTCCAGCAGCGCCTCCGCCGTGGTCGGCCCGTAGAGCAAATTGTCCGAGACCTCGATCAGCCAATCCATCGCGAAGCCCGGGATCATCGGAGCTTTTGTCCAGACCTCGCGGTCGGTGGAAACCATGTCCTGCGGGTTGACCTGGGCGGCTTTGGCCCAGGAGCGGATTTGTTCGAAGCGGATCGGGCCGAAAATTTCGGACGTCTCGTGCTTTTTGAGGAACCAATTCTCCGGGTGGTCGGTCGTCATGGGGAACGGCGGCATCCTTGCAATATTTCCGGGGTTTGACAAGCGGCATCGCTTGTCTTGCCATGCCGCCTGGCTTCGCTAAACTGCGGGCTCAGACATGAGCCAGACGCTACTTGACAAAGTCTGGGAGGCGCACACGGTGCGGACGCTCCCGAACGGATCCACGCAACTCCTGATCGGCACCCACCTGATCCACGAGGTGACGAGCCCGCAGGCGTTCGGCATGCTGCGCGACCTGGGGTTGAAGGTCCTCTGCCCTTCCCGCACGTTCGCAACCGTGGACCACATCGTTCCCACCGATGAGCGGGAAGAGCCGTTCAGCGACAGGCTCGCGGACGAGATGATCAAGGCCCTGCGCAAAAACTGCGCGGAGTCCGGGATCAAATTTTTTGATTTGCCGAGCGGCCAGCAGGGGATCGTGCACATCGTCGGCCCCGAGCAGGGGATCACGCAGCCCGGCACGACGATCGCCTGCGGGGACTCGCACACGTCGACACACGGGGCCTTCGGGGCGATCGCGTTCGGCATCGGGACAAGCCAGGTGCGCGACGTGCTCGCGACCCAGACCATGGCGATCCGCAAGCCGAAAGTCCGCCGGATCAACGTCGAGGGAAAACTGGCACCGGGCGTTTATTCGAAGGACGTGATCCTCCACATCATCCGCAGGCTCGGAGTCAACGGAGGCATCGGTTATGCCTACGAATATGGGGGATCGACTTTTGACGCCTTCACCCAGGAAGAGCGGATGACGGTCTGCAACATGTCCATCGAGGGCGGTGCCCGCGTCGGCTACGTGAACCCGGATGAAACGACTTTCGCCTATCTCAAAGGCCGACCCTACGCCCCGAAAGGCGAGGGGTGGATGCCCGCCGTTGCGCGCTGGAAGGCGGTTGCCTCCGACCCGGGTGCCTCCTATGAGGATGCAGTCACATACCAGGCATCCGAGATCGCCCCGACGGTGACGTGGGGGATCAATCCCGGGCAGGCGATTTTCATCGACGAGAACGTGCCGCGGCCCGGCGAAGTGCCGGAAAAAGACCGGGCCACAGCCGAGGAAGCGCTGGCCCACATGCATCTCGAAGCGGGCCGCCCGATCAAAGGGACGAAGGTGGATGTCGCATTTCTCGGAAGCTGCACGAACGGGCGTCTGAGCGACCTGACCGAAGTGGCCCGGCATATCCGCGGACGCAAGGTCCGCGCCGGGGTGAAGGCGATCGTTGTTCCCGGTTCGCAGGGCGTCGCCTCGCTGGCCGAGAGCATGGGCCTCGCCGCAATTTTCCGCGAGGCCGGCTTCGAATGGCGCGGTGCCGGGTGCTCGATGTGCCTCGGCATGAACCCCGACAAGCTCGTCGGCGAGCAGCTCTGCGCGAGCTCGAGCAACCGGAATTTCAAAGGCCGCCAAGGAAGCCCGACCGGACGCACCGTCCTCATGAGCCCGCTCATGGTCGCCGCCGCCGCCGTCACCGGGGAGATCTCCGACGCCCGCGACGTCTTCAACGTCAAATAATTCCCCATTCCCAACTCCAAATTTTCTCAACATGGCATTAGAAAAAATCATCCAGGTCGCCGGTCGCGGGGTTTGCGTGCCCGGCGACGACATCGACACCGACCGGATCATCCCCGCGAGATTCATGAAATGCGTGACGTTTGACGGGCTCGGCGAGTTCGCGTTCGCCGATGCGCGGGCGGCCGCGAAAGCGGGCGGGGGGACGCACCCGCTTGACGACGCCCGGTTCAGCGGGGCCTCGATCCTGCTCTCGGGTTCGAATTTCGGCTGTGGAAGCTCGCGCGAGCATGCCCCGCAGGCGCTCTACCGGTTTGGATTCCGGGCCATCCTCGCCGAAAGCTTCGCGGAGATATTTTTTGGAAATTCGATCACGCTGGGAATGCCCTGCGCGGTGATGAAGCCCGGGGACATCAGTGCCTTGGCCGCGCTCATCGAGGCCGACCCTGCCGCGCTGCTCACCATCGATCTTCTCGAGAACAAAGTGAGCATCGCCGACATGGATTTTTCCGCCACCCTGCCCGGCCACGCGAAGGAGGCGCTCGTGACCGGACGCTGGGATGCCATCGCCGACCTGCTCGAAGGGATCGATGATGTGCGCGCCCGCGCGGCGACGCTGCCCTACATGGCGGCGTAGAAATTTTTCACCCGTCCCTGGCCGGTGTAGATGTTCGCGCGGTCCGCGCGGAGAAACCCCGCCAGGGAGATGCCCGCCGCGCCCGCGCATTGCACGGAGAGGCTGGTCGGGGCCCCGATGGCCGCCAGAAAGGGGATTCCCGCACGCGCGGCCTTCTGGACGATCTCGAACGCGATGCGCCCGCTGACCAGGAGCCCGCACGAGGAGAGGGGGAGCCGACCATCCCGCACGGCGCAACCGATGAGCTTGTCAACGGCATTGTGGCGGCCCACATCCTCGCGCGCCCCAAGCACCCGGCCCACGGAATCGAAACAAGCCGCCGCGTGCAGCCCGCCGGTTTCCCGGAAGATGTCCTGCTGCTCGGCCAGCGCCGCCGGCAGGGCGCAGAGGGCCTCCGCCGAGATCGAAAAGCCCGAGGGAGGAATCCGGGGAACGGGGGTGCGGCAGGCCATTTCGCCCAGGCCGCAGATCCCGCAGGCGGAATTCGTCACCGCTTTGCGCTCGAAGCGTGCGGGGTCGAAGGATGGGGAGACCGCGATGTCCACGCGGCTGTTTGAATTGCGGGAGATCCCGAGCACATCACCGGCGGTTTCGATGATCCCCTCGGCGAAAAGCAGCCCCAGGGCGAGATCTTCATCGTTCCCCGGCGTGCGCATGGTCAGGCTGAACGGGCGGCCGTTGACCCGGATGTCGAGCGGTTCCTCGACGGCGAGGATGTCCTCCGTTTCGACGCTGCCCCTGGCATCCAGGCGGAGGATCGGCGTGCTCACGGGATTTTTTCGATCCGCACCCTGGCATTGTAGTCCGGCACGCCGCCGAGCGCATCCACGACGCCTTTGCGGATGAGGGTGTTTCCCTCCGGCCAGTGGATCTGCAAATTTCCCGGCGCGATTGGCGAGGGATGTGCGCGGCCTTCGAAGCGCCCGACCGGGTTGACGAGGGCGATGCGGTCGCCCGCCACGAGGCGCAGGGCTGCGGCGTCCTCCGCGCTGATCAGGACCGCGTCGCGCGGGGCGTTGTTGAGAGGATCGATCTCTGCGTAGACGAGCGTGTTGAACTGCTTGCCGCGCCGGGTGCTCACATGGAACACCCCGGGCTCCCGACTCACCGGAGGGAGTGGCACGGAGCGGAAATGGCCGCGCCCATCCGCGGTGGGAAACCGACCGTCCGCGCAGAGATGAGGTCCGCCGTATTGAAAGGCATCACCGGTCTTGGTGAGATGTTGAACGCCGTCGTAAAATGGAACCACGCGGGCGATCTCCGCACGCATCGCCGGTCCGGTCTCACAGCCGATAAGGTGGGCGTTTTCGGGATGCGCGGCGGCCGCGAGGTCGCGGAGAATTTTCCATTCGGCCCTCGCCTCGCCGACCTGGCGGGGAAGTTCCGGGCTGAACATGACGCGGCGCTCCGTGCTCGTCTCCGTGCCGCCGTCGTCCTGCTCGTAGCGGGTCTTTGCCGGGAGGAGAAATACGGCCTCCCGCGCGGGGATGAACATCTGATCGGTGAGGATGATGTCCTGATGCACGCGGACTGGAACATTTTGCATCGCCTGGCGGACGTAATCCGGCTCCGGCAGCGTGCGGAGAAAATTTCCGCCGAGACAGTAAAAGAAATCGAGTTCGCCCCGCGCACAGGCTTCGACCATTTCCGTGGCAGGCATCCCCGGCCAATCCGGAACAGGGAATCCATATTCTTCGGAGAGAGCGGCGGCGTTTTCTTTTGTGATGGGTTTGTATCCGGGGAACGCCGTCGCGTAGGCGCCCATCTCGGCACCGCCTTGCACGGACGAATGTCCGCGGATCGGCATCACCCCGTTCTTGTCATGTCCGATGTAGCCGCGCGCCAGGGCGAGATTGAGGATGCTCTGAACCCCGTCTCCGCCCCACGGATGCTGCGTGATGCCCATGCTCCACACGAGCACGGCGTTTTTCGCGTCACGGATCAGCTCCGCAAATTCCCGCATCGCGTCCCGGTTGAGTCCCGCGGCCGCTTCGAGCGCGGACCACTCCATCGCGCCGACGTGGGCGGCCAACGCGTCAAAACCCGCGGTGTGGTTGTCAATAAATTCGCGGTTCACCCAGCCCTCGGCGCAAAGGGTTTTCAGCACACCCGAGAGAAAGGCAATGTCTCCGCCCTGCGAAACCGGAAACCAATAGTCGGCGATGTCGGTTCCGAAGAGGGCGGAATCGGCGTTCGAGGGCACCCAGTATTTTTTCATGCCCGGCTCGAAGTAGGGGTTGACGAGGACGATTTTCGTGCCGAGTTTTTTTGCCTCGTGGAGGTATTTCGTGGCGACCGGCTGGTCGTTGGCGGGGTTCGAGCCGAAGAAGATGACGAGGTCCGTGCCATACCAGTCCCGGTAGCTGCACGTGGTGGCGGCGACGCCGAGCGACTGCTTCATCGCGGCTCCCGACGGGGAGTGGCAGATCCGGGCCGCGTTGTCCACGTGGTTGGTGCCGAGGAAGCGGGCGGCCTTCTGGGCCATGTAGTAGACCTCGTTCGTCACGCCGCGGGAGGTCACGAAAAACGCGAGACGCCCCGGGTCTGCCTCGCGGATTTTGTTTCCGAGGCGGCTGTAGGCTTCATCCCAGGTGATCCTCCGGAATCCCGGGGCATCCTTTTCCCGGACCATCGGATACGGGAGGCGCCCGAGCGAGCGGAGCGCGGCGTTGTCCAGATTTTCCAGGGAGGCGATGTCCCCGAGCAATGCCTCGTCCAGCGCGGGCATGGTATTGAGGCGGAGAAGGTTCAGGCGCGTCATGCAAAGGTGCGGGCCCTTGACCGTCCAATCACGCAGGCCGGCGACCCCCAGGGCGCAGCCGTCGCAGACCCCCTTGCTGAGCACGTCCCAGGCATAGGGCAGGTTGTCGCGGTTTTTCCAGGCGATGCCCAGCATGTCGCGGAAGTGCTTCGGCTTCATGTGCCCGATTCCGAATGGAATGAAGCGGCTGATCCCGGAGGAACTGGACACGCGGTGGGAACTCATATGGGGATCGAACAGCTCCACGTCTCGACGTGAAACCGCGGATTATGGTTTTCCGCGGCCGGGAAACGTGAGCTCGGCGACGCCGCTTTTGTCGAGGTCGCCCAGCCCGGCCGCAACCATGAGGTCGTATTGGGCTTTTGTGGCTGCGGCGAGCGGCAGGTCGAGCCCGTTTTCCCTGGCCATCGCGAGGGCGATGCCGCTGTCTTTCGCGGCATGGGCGGCCGAGAAAAAGCAGGCGTGGTCGCGGTTCACCATGTCCTCGCCGTCGGTGGCGAGCACGCGGGAGTTCGCGCCGGTTTGCGAGAAAACTTCCATGACGGTTTTCAGGTCGAGGCCGAGCGAGGAGGCGAGGCCGAGCCCCTCCGCGAGTCCGGCGGTGTTGATGTTCATGACCATGTTCACGAGCGCCTTCACCTGCGCGGCCTGGCCGGACGTCCCGATATACCGGAGCAGCCTGCCTTCGTCGGAGAGCGGCAGGAGCACGTCCTGGACGCTTTCGAAGACTTCGCGTCGGCCGCCGCACATGAGGTAGAGCGTGCCGTCGAGGGCCTGCGTGATGCTCGAAGCCATGCAGGCCTCGAGCGAATGCGCACCGACCTTTTCGCACCGCCGCTCGATCTCGCGGTGGATGCCGGGCGAGACGGTGGCGCAGTTGACAAAGGTTTTTCCCGTCGCGCCGACGAGCAGCGAGTCGCCGGTTTCCGCGAAGAGCCCGATCTGCGCGGCATCATCGGTGACGACCGTGATGACGGCATCGGCCGAGGCCGCGACCTCCGCCAGCGTGCCGACGGCCTTCGCCCCGATCTCGGCGGCGAGCTTCTCCGCGCCCTCGCGGTGGGAATCGTAAACTGAGGGAACCGCGAAGCCCCGGGATTTGAGGCGGCGGGCCATGTTGGCACCCATGCGGCCGACCCCGACAAATGCGATGGATTTTTTGGCGCTCATGATTTCTTTTGCTGGGAAAGGGCATTTGTCCAGGCCTTGGCGATCACCGTCCGCAGGACCTTGGCGTCTTCCCAACTGTTCGGCAGCGAGGCCAGGTTATAGCCGCCGCGCACAGGCCCCATTTCTGGAACCGCGAAGAGTTCCCGTCCGTCCTGCCTGCCGGCGAGCCACATCCCGAGTGTTTTGTCGAGGAACGGCAGCCATTGTTTCAGCTCGACCCCGAGCCTGCCGTGCCCGTCGGTGACCGGGATCTGGCAATGGTGGCCGTTGAAGGGGCGGAAGTGGAATTGTTCGGAGTGTTGGACGAGTTTTGGGGCCACGAGCAGGCGCTCCCAGTAAGGCGGGGCGAGGTGCTTCACGACCGAAAGGTGGGAAAAATCCCATGTGATCCGCAGGAGTTCGCCCGTGGCTTTCCGGTAGCCTTCCGCGATCGCGAAGGTTTTTTCCGGGGTTTCCGTGCAGGTGTCGCGATGGACTTCCAACGAGCATTTCGCGCCGAGTTTTGCGGCGGTTTCATTGAGCCGGACCGCGAGCTTGACCGATTGTTCGACCGGGGTGTCGTGGTCCGCGAGCTGGACGTTGATCGAGACGGCCCCGTTGTCGACGTTCTCCTGGATGAGGCGGCGGAAGTCTGCGGCCTTGCTGACGGAGATGAACCCCACGACGAGCAGGTCCAGTTTCCGGGCGATCCGGGCGTGTTCCTTGGTCGCGCATGTCGTGAAGCCGTCGAACCCGGCGGCTTTGGCTTCTTCGAGCTGGCGTTCGAGCGGCCACGGTTTTTTTTCCGTGGGATAGTCCACGAGGGACCAAAGGTTCAGGATGTGGCGGAGGACGGGTGGTTTTTTCATAAGGCGATCAGAGGGCGAGAAACGGGTTCGACAGTTTTTGTTCGCCCACGGTCGTGAGCGGGCCGTGCCCGCAGGCGAGGATGGTTTCATCCGGCAGGGTCATGATTTCCGCGCGGTTCGTGCGCAGGGCGTCGGCGTAGGAGACGGCGGGGCCTCCCATCGACCCGGCGAAGACGGCATCCCCGACGACCGCGAGCGGCTTTTCGAGCCCGTGCACCACGTAGGTGATGCCTCCCTGCGCGTGCCCCCATGTCAGGCGGGTCCCGAGCGACAGGCCGCCGAACTGGAATTGTTTTCCCGCCTCGAACGCCACGGTGCCCCCGATCTCCGGCTCGCGGTTTCCGACAAAAACGGCCGCGCGGGTCCTTTCCACCAAGCGGTCCAGTTCCAAAATATGATCGCCGTGGGTGTGGGTGATGAAGAGGAATTTCAGGGTCAGGCCGCGTTTGACGAGAAAATCGAGCATCGGCGTGGCGTCCGCCCCGGTGTCGAAAGCGGCAGCCTCCTTCGTCGCCTCATCCCAGACGAGGTAGCTGTTCACGGTGATGTCCTCGAACGGGGTGTTGAACATCTCCAGGCCGCGAAGCGCGATGTCCGCCGGCTTGTAAGTTCCCGAGCCGAGCGCGACGAGTGCCTCCGTGTTCAAGCCCAGCGCGGGGGCGAGCGAGCGGATGGCCGACAGATCGAAGGTGCCGTCCTTGACCGAGGCGAGGGCCGGTTCCGAAATGCCGGCGCGGGCCGCGAGATCCGCGTCCGCGAGCTTCAGTCCGCGCTGGGATTTTCCGATGATGTCCGCAAAGGTGTCCTCGAGTGGGATCGTCATGCGGGCTTGATATACATCAATATTCCCCGCATGCAACCGCGAATGCACCGCGAATACAAACTGGGTGCTGGCCACCGCCCGCAGCCGTGGCCTAAGCTTTCCGGGATGCGGGGGAACCTTCAAAGGACATGGGTTTGTCGTTGCTGAGGCGGCTGGGCGCGCTGGTGCCCGTGCTCTTCTGCGTGGTTTCGATCACGTTTGTCCTGATCCGTCTTTCACCGGGGGGGCCGTTTGACGGGGAGAGAAAAATCCCTCCGGCCATCGAGCGGCAGTTGCTGGCGAAATACAAGCTCGACGGCACGCTCTGGGAGCAATACTCGGGGTATTTGTCGGACTTGGTCCGCGGCGATCTCCGGCTCTCGACGAAATACCGCAGCCGCTCGGTCAACGAAATCCTCGCGCAGACGCTGCCGGTCACGCTCTGCCTCGGCGGCGTCGCTTTCCTGCTGGCGTCCGCCGGGGGCATCTGGCTCGGAACCCTGGCGGCGATGCACCGGCACACGTGGCGGGACTACGGGGCGATGTTCCTCGCGCTCGCCGCGATCTCGCTGCCGGCTTACATCATCGGGCCGCTGCTCATCCTCGTGTTCGGGCTCGACCTGCGCTGGCTGCCTGTCGGAGGGTGGGGGGGCTGGCGGGAGATGGTTCTCCCGGCGGCCACACTCGCCGCGCCCGCGATGGCCGCGGTCGCGCGGCTGATGCGGGGGAGCATGGTGGAGACGCTCCAGCAGGACTTCGTTCGGACGGCCCGCGCGAAGGGTCTGCGCGAGTCCGCCGTGGTTTACCGGCATGCCCTGCGGATCGCCATCCTTCCCGTGGTGTCGTATCTCGGGCCGCTCGCGGCGCACCTGCTCACCGGTTCGATCATCGTGGAGACGATCTTCCACATCCCGGGCGCGGGGGGATTTTTTGTGAATTCGATCTTGAACCGCGACGGCTTTTTGCTCGGCGGGATGGTCATCGTGTATTGCGTGCTTCTCGTGCTTTTCAACCTGGTGGTCGACCTGTCATACGGCCTGCTGGATCGGAGGATGCGTGGCTGATCCGCGCGCGATCCGCCGACTGCTGCGCAATCCGGCGGCCTGGGCCTCCGCGACGATCCTGCTCGTTGCCGTGGCGGCCTGTGTTGCGGGGCCGTGGTTTCTTCCGACCTCGCTCGGCGAGCCGGGGCCCAACCAGTATGCGCCGCCCTCTTGGGAGCATCCGTTCGGCACCGATCTCAACGGGCGGGACCAGCTTCTCCGCGTGCTGACCGGCGGCAGGATTTCCCTGCTGGTCGGGGCCTGCGGGGCGGTGATCAGCCTGTTCATCGGAACCGCCTGGGGACTTGTGGCGGGATACGCGGGAGGGAAGCTGGATGCCGCCATGATGCGGTTGGTCGACGTCCTCTACTCCGTGCCCCGGCTGATTTTCATCCTGATCGCCATCAACGCCTTCAACGCGCAGTTGCAGGCATTTGCCTCCGGGCTCGGCTGGGAGTGGCTTGTCGGATCGTCACGAATCGCCATCCTCGTCCTGACGCTCGGAGTGATCGAGTGGCTGACCATGGCGCGGATTGTCCGAGGGCAGGTGATTTCGCTGAAGTCGCGCCAGTTCATCGCCGCAGCCCAGGCGCTCGGCCAGTCGCACCCGAAGATCCTCTTGCGGCATATTCTGCCCAACCTGAGCGGGGTGATCCTGATCTACCTGACGCTCACGATCCCCGCAGTGGTCATCGACGAATCGTTCCTGAGCTTCCTCGGGCTGGGAATCCAGGCCCCGCAAGCGAGCTGGGGCTCGCTGCTCGCGGACGGGGCCGGGGCCATCAACCCGCTGAAAAGTTTTTGGTGGCTGCTCGTCTTTCCGGCGGCGGCCATGTCGGCAACCCTGCTCGCCTTGAATTTCCTCGGCGACGCCATGCGCGACGCGTTCGACCCGAAGGGGTGAGCTTGGACGGGAGGTCAACGAAAAAATCCGAATGGCGTCGCCACGTAATGTGTAGAAGCATTGTGGGTCATTTACAAATCCGTCTGTTTTGTCAGCGGGAGTCAAGCGCCCCAATCCGCGCGTAACGCCAACGATGGGAGGGCGAACCTCCGTGTGAGCCCATTTATTACGGCTCAGACGGAGCTTCGCCCTCCCAGGACGGAGCTTCGCCCTCCCTCGCGTTATCGACA
>JBAYTU010000046.1:0-26830 GCA_041675465.1 Terrimicrobiaceae bacterium
CTCTGTAGTGAAGACCTTTTGATCCCGATCCCCATTTTATGCGGCTTCGCCGCTTTTGCTACCCGCCAGTTGAGAAAGACGGGATAGAGCGGGCGACCTACGACAGCGTGGCGACGAGAGTCTTGTGCGGGGACAAGCGCGAGCACCATCATCGCAGTGTGGCCGACCTGGAGAAAAAAGAGGATCCGCCACCACCGGGAGAAGAAGCCAGCTTCAGCGAGAAAATGGCCCATCGGGTGGCCACCAAAGAGGGCCGGGCAAGATACAAGCAGAGGCAGCAGACCATCGAGCCTGTGTTTGGAATCATCAAAGAGGCCATCGGGTTCCGCCGGTTTGGCATGAGGGGCAGGGAAAAGTCGCCTTGGAGTGGACCTTGGTCTGCGCCGCCTCCACCGACTGGTGACCATCAAAACACAAAATATCACCCCGGCATGGGCGTGATGGGAGGGAATCGCCCTCAGCCAATGGCGTCGCCGGGCAAAAATCCAACAGCCTTCCGCTTCGGCTCGCTTCCCCGGCTCCGCAAACTCAAGAAGTGATCGCCAAACCAAAAAAATCACAAAACGGCGGCTTTTGTTGCTCGTTTTTCAGTCCGACAGGCTGCTAGGGGGAATCGGGTTTCTTCGATGGGGCGGGCTTCTGGGCCACCCTGGCGGACCGGACCTCAAGCTTCGAGGTGATCGATCTGTTGTCCGGGTCCAACTGGAATGCCTTCTGCCAATACGTGAGGGCTTCGGCCGTCCTGCCGAGTTTCTCGAAGGCATCGCCGATGTGCTCGAAGACCACCGGGTCGTCTTCCTTCAGCAGTTCCGCCGCGCGGAGGAGCGCTTTGAGGGCCTGCTCGTGGAGGCCCTTCCTGAAATACACCCAGCCAAGGCTGTCCAAATAGGCCCCGTTTTCCGGTTCCTTCTCGACCGACCTGCGGATCAACCCTTCGGCTTCGTCGAGGTTTTCATTCCGGTCCGCCCACATGTAGCCGAGGTAATTGCACGCGCGCGCCGCATTTTCCGGATCCATTTCAATGGATTTCCTGAGCGCTTCCGCCGCCTTCGCGAACCGTCCCGCCTGCTCGGCGGAAACCCCGTAGCTGAAATAAAAATCGCCGTTCAGAATCTCCGGACGCGAGTTCCCGGCCTCGACGAGGATCCGCTCGAATGCCTTGATCGCCTCCTCGTGCCTCCGCGCCGAGCTCAGGGCCAGGGCCTTGAAAAACGTGAACTCGACCAGCTTCGGAAAGGCCTTTTCGGCCTCCTCAGCAAACAGGATCGCGGACCCGGCATCCCCGGAATACAGGCAGAGCTGGATGAGCTTGCTGTGCCGTCGCGGATCGGGCGGGGCCACCAGGACGGACTGCTTCAGGCTGGCGAGCGCCTTCGACGGCTCGTTGGCCCGCAGATACAAATCCGCGAGCTGGTCATACGCGAGGAAGTCCAGGGGGTTGTCCTTCACCATCCCCTCGACCAAATTGATCGCTTCCGCAGTGTCCCCGGACTGAATCAGGAGCAACGCCAACCTGTCGCGCAGCCCCTCCATTTTCGGGCGCAGCGCGAGCGCGAGCTGGTAGGCCGGGATGGCCCGGTCGATCTGGTTGCAAAGGACGAACGCATTCCCCACCCGCACCAGGGTTTCCGCGCGGTCTCCCGCGCATTTCTGCGCGCGGTCGAGCATCTCGAGCGCTTTCGAAAAATCCTTGCCATGCCGGTCTGCATCCCGCAGGCGGAGGTCCACGAGATCGAGCCAGAAATCGGCGCTGGCCGTGCCCTGCTTGGTCGCCCGGCCGAACAACCCGTCGATCTTCTGGTTCTGCCCGGTGGATTTGTAGGTTTCGTAGAGGATCTGGTAGGGGGCCGCATCATCGGGAGCCGCCGACAGGGCCTGGGTTCCATACTTTTCCGCGAGGTCGGGCTTCTGGAGCTGGCGCAGGTAAATCCCTGCGAGCGCGACGAGCGGGCCGCAATTTTTTTGCGGGACTTTCGCGGCGTCCTTCAGCACGGAAATGGCTTCCGAGGTGTCCCCCCTCCTCAAATACTGGCGGGCGACCTCCATCGCGAGGTCCGTGAATCCGGGGTCCAGCGCCAGGACCTTTCGCTTGGCGTCGAGTGCCCGGTCGGGCCCGTAGGTCTCCTCTTCCAAAAGCGCCTCCAAATACCGCGACATCCCTTCGGCGCGCCTCTCGTGGCTGGCTTTGAGCTTGAGAGGCCCGGGCGAAAAAAACTCTTCGGGCACCTGCAGGTCCGCCTCCTGCGAATGGAGATTCGTCACGGAGAAAAAGAAGCCGCAGAGGGCTGCGATGACATTTCCTGCCGTTCCGCGTCCAGTGCTCATGGTATGGTATCTTTGCGCGAACCCCCGTTTGGCGCAAGTGATTCTGGAAGATATGCCCGGGCGGGAACAGCCCCGGCTTTTCTTCTTCCCTCGGAATCCCTGCCTCGGGCATGGTGGGGGGAGTTTCCTGTGGCTGACCTGACTTATCTTTATGGGCTGCTGACGGCTGTCGTGGAGATTGCCGGACTGCTGCTCGCTCTCCGGGCGATCCTCATGGCGCGAACCCCCCAGTCCGCCATCGGCTGGGCGATTTCGCTGGTGGTCATGCCGGTCATCGCCATCCCGCTTTTTCTCGTTTTTGGCGAGTCGCGTTTTTCCGGTTACGTCCGGGCCGGGACGGGAAAATCCCAGGTGCTCGACGAGGCGTTGAAGGCGACGGTCCGGCATCTCGATGGCTACCATGCGGAGGTGCGCGGGCTTTGCGCGGACGGGTCGAAAGTCGCCCGGAACATCTGCAAGCTTCCGCCGACGGGCGGAAACCGCGTCCGCCTCCTGATCGACGGCGGGCAGTCGTTCGATGAAATGTTCCAGGCCATCGACTCCGCGAAGGAATCGGTATGGGTCCAGTTCTTCATCATCCACGACGACGTCCTCGGGCGCGAGCTGTCCGCCCGGCTTCTGGCCGCTGCGGCGCGGGGAGTCGAATGCCTGGTGATGTATGATCAGGTGGGCTCGAAAAAGCTCCCGTGGTCCTGGTGCGAAAAACTCGTCCGGGGTGGGGTGAAGGTCCAGCCGTTCGTCACGAACCGCCAGTATGGACGGCACTTTCAGATCAACTTCCGAAACCACCGCAAGCTGCTCGTTGCGGATGGGGCGACAGCCTTTGTGGGCGGGCTGAATGCCGGCGACGAATACATGGGGCGGAGCGAGAAATTCGGCCCGTGGAGGGACACGCATCTGCGCATCGAGGGGCCGTCGGTGGCCGGGTTCCAAGTCTCTTTTCTCGAGGATTGGAACTATGCCACCAAGTCGCTTCCGACCTTCCGCCTTCGCGCGTCACCGGCAGGCGGGGCGGTGGTCTTCCCGGTGCCATCCGGACCTGCGGAGGACTGGAGCGCCTGCGCGGCGGTTTATCTTTCGGTGATCCAGGACGCCAAGCGTCGGCTCTGGCTGGCCAGCCCGTATTTTGTGCCTTCGAGCCCGTTGTTCTACGCGATCTGCCATGCGGCGCTGCGGGGGGTGGACGTGAGGATCATCCTTCCGCAGATGGCCGACCACCTGCTCCCGTGGCTGTCCTCTTTCACCTATTACCCCAAGCTTCTCGCAGCGGGGGTGAAGGTCTGGAGATACCAGCCGGGGTTCATGCACCAGAAGGTTCTGCTCGCCGACGGCGACTTCGCGATCGTGGGATCGATCAACCTCGACTACCGGTCGTTCATGCTGAACTTCGAGCTTTCCGCAGCGGTCCAGGACCGGGCGTTTGCCCTGGATGTCGAGAACATGTTCCTCGCCGATTTTGACAGGAGCCGCCCCGAAGACCTGAGGACCTTTGAAGAGGGCTCCCTCCTCTTCCGCCTGAAGTGCCGCGCGGCGGCCCTGATGAGCCCGGAGCAGTAGCTGGAAACTTGGGGTCAGGCGAGTATGGCACCAAGTCAGGAAATGTGGAGCAGGCGTCCCGCCTGCTTTTACCCAGGCAGGAAGGCAGCCGAGACGGCCGCCCCACATCCCAAATCGGCCCTGACTTGGCACCATTCTGGTCAGGCGATTTCCACTTCCATGCCGTCCGGCACCATGTCGAAAAGCTCCACGACATCCGCGTTGTTGAGCCGGACGCACCCGTGGCTGGCCGGCTGCCCGATCTGGTCTTCCCGGTTGGTTCCGTGGATATAGATATACCGGTCCCGCGTGTTCCGATTCGATTCCTCCAGCCCCTCGAGCCAGAGGATGCGGGTCAGAACCCCATCCTCCTCCCCCCCCGGCGACGCGATTTCTCCCGTGGGCACACGGCTCTTGAAAACCGACCAGGCCGGGGCCGAGCCGCCGATTTTTTCGCAGACCCGGAACCGCCCGAGCGGGGTCTTCATGCTGCCGGGCTCCGAGCCCAAACCGAATTTCGAGGTGGAAACAGGCCAGGACTTGACCGCGACGCCATTCGAGAGAAGATGAAGTGTCTGCCGCGCCACGTCCACCAGGAGCGAACAGCCCGGGGGGGGATTGTCGTTGCCAGCCATATTCCTTTACTATGCCAAAAACTTTTCGAGTCGCAATCGTCGGTGCATCCGGCGCGGTCGGTGCCGAGATGCTCCGGGTGATGGAGCGCCGCCATTTCCCGGTTTCCAAACTCCGCCTTCTCGCCTCCTCCCGCTCGGCCGGAAAAACCCTGGAGTTCCGCGGCGAAAATCTCGTGATCGAGACGCTGGGGATGAATTCGTTCGAGGGCATCGACGTGGCCCTGTTCAGCGCCGGATCCGGCATCTCGAAGGAATTCGGGCCCGTGGCCGTCCGTTCCGGGGCGGTGGTTGTCGACAATTCCTCCGCCTTCCGCATGTCGGAGTCCGTCCCGCTCGTCGTGCCGGAAATCAACGGCGGCGACATCAAAAACCACCAGGGAATCATCGCGAACCCGAACTGCACCACTGCGGTCACGCTCATGGCGCTGCATCCGCTCCACAAAAAGTTCCGCGTGAAACGGATCTTCGCCTCCAGCTACCAGGCGGTCTCGGGGGCCGGAGCCAGGGCCCTGGAGGAATTGCGGCTGCAAGTGGAGGCGCTGGCCAAAGGCGCGAAATTCCAGCGCGAGGTCTTCCCGCACCAGATCGCCTTCAACGTCATCCCGCAGGTGGATTCGTTCCTTGAGACCGGATACACGAAAGAGGAGATGAAGATGCAGAACGAGGGCCGCCGGATCATGCACCTGCCGACGTTCAAAGCTTCGGTGACCTGCGTGCGGGTGCCGGTGTTCCGGGCGCATTCGGTGGCGGTCAGCGCCGAATTCGAGCGCCCGGTCGTTCTCGGCGAAGCTGCGGAAGCCCTCCGGCATTCGCCCGGGGTCCGGATCATGGACGAGGGGTATCCCATGCCGCTGGATTGCGCCGGCAAAGACGATTGCTTCGTCGGACGCCTGCGGCTCGACTGCGCGTTTGAGAACGGCCTCGCCTTCTGGGTCTGCGGCGACCAGCTCCTCAAAGGTGCCGCCCTGAACGCCGTCCAGATCGCCGAACTGCTGTCACCCACCACGTGAGGGGAGGGCATCGATCACCAAGATGAAATGGCGCGTGGCCGTCACGCCTGGATGATGTTGTTCCGGATCGCGTAGCGGACCAGCTCGCCGATGGAGTGGAGCCCGAGTTTGCGCATGACCGTGGCCCGGTGGGTCTCGGCGGTCTTGACGCTGATCCCCAAAGCGGCCGCCACTTCCTTGTTGCTCCGGCCCTCGGCAAGGAGCTGGATGATCTCCCGCTCCCTCGACGTGGGCTTGCTGCCTTCGTCCACCATCGTGTGGGGCATGTCCTTTCTCTGAAAACTCTCGAAGAGAACCTCGGAGACCTGGGAGCTGAAATAGTGCCTTCCCATGAGCACGCTCTCGATTGCGGACAGAAGGTGGCGCCCTGCATCCGATTTCAGGATATACCCGTGGGCCCCGGCGTGAAAAACCTCGTAAACCAGCCGCTCCGCGTCATGCACCGTAAAGATCAGGATTTTCGTCTCGGGGCAGACCTTGAGGATTTGGCGTGCGGCCTCGATCCCGTTCAGCTCGGGCATGCTGATGTCGAGCACCGCGACGTCGGGCTGGAGCTCCTGGGCGAGGCGCACCGCATCGCGCCCGGTCGTCGCCTCCGCACAGCATTCATACCCGGGAACGCTGGCGATCAGGTTGCGGACACCGTGCCGGACAATCTCGTGGTCGTCAGCGATCAGGATTCGTTTTTTCATGGGGGACTTGGTGGTCGATGTGTGCGATGATACTCACGCCGTAGGGCGAGGAGCGAATCTTCAACCGCCCTCCGAGTTCGGCAAGCCTTTCCCGCATCCCCGCAAGCCCGACGCCGCCGTTCCTGCTCCCCTCGGGCCCGGAAAACCCGGACCCGTTGTCCCGGATTTCCAGTTCGATCGCGGTGTTCCGCCGGTTCAGGGTGATCCAGGCGCAGGTCGCTCCGGAGTGGCGGTAAATGTTCGTCATCGCCTCTTGGATGATCCGGAAAAGCGTGGTTTCGACCTCCGAATCCAGACGGGGGAAGCCGGGCATGATCTGCGGCCTGACCTCGATCTCGGTCCGTTTGGCGAAGCCGTCGGCGAACCACTCGATGGCGAAAGACAGCCCCACCTCATCCAGCAGCGGCGGGTGGAGCAGGTAGGAAATGGTCCTCAGCTCCAGGCAGCAGTCGCGCGCGATCTGGCGCGTCTCGGCAACGATCCGCCGCATGTTCTCGTCGCCCGCCGCCGGGTCGAGCAGGCTCATATTCATCTCGAGGGCGGCGAGGCTTTGCGCGGTGGAATCGTGGAGTTCGCGCGCGATCTTCCGGCGTTCCTCGTCCTGGAGGCGCAGCAGGCGGCTCGAGAGCGCACGCAACTGCCGCTCGGAGTCCTGCAGCCGCTGCTGGGCCTGGACCTGCGGGGTGATGTCCGCAGCCACCCACTGGCCTCCCGCGCACGTGCCGTCGTCGAGATAATTCGCCCGGAGCGTGCTCCTGAGCCAGAGGCCGATGGCGTCCTCATTGAGGATTTGGTGCAGGAACGTCCCGATCGACTGCGCGGGCGTCAGCTCCCCGAATTTTTTTGCCAGCAGATCAAAGGTCGCGTGGGGCAGGCATTCTTTGAGAAAGGGTGCCTTCTCCGAACCGTGCGGGAAGGTCCTCTGGAAAACCCCGTTGGAAAAGGTGACGGCGAACCCGGGCGAGAAGCGGCAGATGATTTCATTCTGGTCTTCGACGACCGCCCGGTAGCTCCAGTGCGCCCGGTCGAGCTGCAGCGCCAGGCCCTCGATCCTGCGCGCCAGGGTGGCCAGCTCGTCGCTCCCCTTGAAATCCAGCCGCAGGGGAAGGATGTCCTTTTCCCTCTCGACCTTCTTGGTCAGATCGCGGATCCGCGTGAGGATCGTCCGGTCGAGCAGCAGCCACATGACGGCGAAGAGCGTCCCTCCGCCGAGCGTCAGGATCGTCAAAAAAACCTGCACCGCCTGGAGGCCCTCGACATAAAGCGGGCGGCCCTGCGTGAGCTGGACCTGCCCGATCGGTGTCCCGTTGATCCCCCGGATCAGGATGTGCCCCACCAGCTCGTTGTCGCCCGTTGCCTTGACGTAGAATTCATTGAGCGCCAGCATCACCAGGAGCGGTTCCTCCTTCCCTCCGCTCACGTTCATCCCGCGCAGCGGGTTGAAGACGACCCTCGCCCCGAACATGCCCTCGAGGAAGGCGAGGGACTCGGAGTCAAAGATCCGCCCGCCCGCCAGCCGCCGCCCGTCTCCGGTATCGAGACACGCGATGGCCGTGAGCGAGTCCCCCATCAGGATGAACCCCGCCTTGGGAAGATGCGACCCGGGACCGCCGGAGATCCATTGCGGCCAGGCCGGGGACCGCAAAAAGTTCCGGCGGGCAGACGCATCCCGAAACACCGTGCCCTGGAGCTGGCCGTAGGAATCCGAAACGGAGATAAAATCCAATTGCATGGCGGCCAGCGCGCCGGCTTGGGGCAGGATGATCCGCCCGCCTGCCGGGGGTTTGTTTCGCTGAAACCAATCGGCCAGGGAGATCTCAATCGGGCGGGTTTCCCTGTCCAGCATCAGGGCGAACCGCTGGAGGGTCCCCACCATTTCCTGCCGCTCGGTTTCCTTGAATTCGCGGAGGATGATCTCGGCTGTCAGGAACACGACGGCCCCTCCCAGAAGCAGGGAAAACACGACGAAAAGCAGGAGGGCCTTCGAATAGACGCTCTGGCCCGGCAGATGCAAAACCTTCGCGAACAACCCTCCCTTTTTGCGGGGCTCGGCGGATGTCTGGCCGGAAACGGGATCCGTTTCGCCTGTCATGCCTCAGGGCTGGGCACCCGCCGCGGGGGGCGCGGGACCTTTTTTTGGGAGGATCACTTTGCTGAGGTTGAAGATCGGCCCGTAGATTGCGTAGACGAGACCGCCGACGATGCACCCCAGCATCACGAGCACGATCGGCTCGAGGATTTTGTCGATCGAGCTGGCCACGATATCCAGGTCCTCCTCGTAATCGGTCGCGATTTCATCCAGCATCTCGTTGACTCCCCCCGTCTCCCCGGCCATTTGCACGACGGCGGAGATCGTGCGGCCATCCGGGCCGAGGCGGTGGGACTCCATGAGAAAGCTCTCGGGCAGCGAAAGTCCGTCGGCGATATGGTCCCGCACGGAGAGAAAGAACCTTTCGAATTCCACGTGATTCGCGCTCTTCGCTGCGATCTCGAGCGCGGTGGAGATGCGCACGTTGGCCTGGAGGAGCAGGGCCAGACAACGGAAGCTCACCATCGCCGCAGACTTGCGGATGATGTTCCCCACGGTCGGGAGTCTGGTCAGCGCGATCTGGACGGCCGGATTCCTGTAAATTTTCGGCCAATACTTGAAAAACGTCATCACGGCGACGACCGGGATGGCCGCCATCCAAGGTTGCTTCAAGAGGATGTCCGAGAAGGCCATGAGGACTTTCGTGGCGAGCGGAAGCGTCGCGTTCATCGAAACGTAAAGTTTCGAAATCGCGGGGATGAGCGTGAAGGCCATGATGATGACCACGGCGAGGGCGAGGACGACGACGATGCAGGGATAAATGAGGCCCGCCCGGAGTTTGCGCAGGATTTTCTGCGCCTTTCCCTGCCCCTGCGCGATCTGCTTGAAAACGGCTGCGATCTGCCCGGATTCCTCGCCCGCATGCAAAAGCGCCACCACGTCCTCGCTGAACAGGTCCGGATGCATCGCGAAGCAGTCGCTCAGCTTGTCCCCGGACAGGATGTGGTGTGAGATGTCCGCGACCACGCCCCGATAGCGGGGCGATTTCAGGCGGGCGGACATCAGCTCCAGGCTCTTTACCGTCGAAATATTCCGCTCCAGGCAGCGGGCCATTCCCGCGAAAAGTGTCACCGCTTCATCCAGCCCGGGCTTCATGCCGGTCATCCGGTAGATCGACTCGTCCAGCCCGGTGATGTCGCTGACCAGCGCGGTTTCGTTGGGGGCCTTTCCCGCGCCCAGCACGGCTTTTCCGTCATCATCGGTATCCACCACGACCTCCGTGGATTTGGATGTGTAAATATTTGTGAGGACGACTTTCTTCAGCATGTCCGGGAATTGGGTAGGTGGAGTGGCATCATGCGCACGGCGACCCCCTGCAAGCGATGATAATTTTCGGCGGGCTGCCGCCGGTTAGGGCTGATTTTCTCATTTTTCCATGCGGTTGGGGTCTTGGAGGTAATAAGGTCGAAGGCGCGGCGATGGTTGCCGGCGTTGAAAAGCTTGCGGGCGGCCGGGATCTCGTTGCTCTTGGCGGCCCTTCAGGCGCGGATCGCGGAGATCGTTCGCGCGGTTGCACCCTGGTGGACTTCCAGGCATTTCCGCGCATTTTCCGCCATGTCCGCCCCGAGCCCCGGGTGATCGAGAAGCCGTGCAACCGCCGCGCGCAGGCCCTCCGCGTCGGCGACCTCCACCGCCCCTTCATGCCTGAGAAACTGGCGGCTCAAGGTGGAAAAATTCTGCATGTTCGGCCCAAAAACCACCGGGACACCGGCGGCGACCGGCTCGGCGGGATTCTGTCCGCCTTTGGCACAAAGGCTTTTCCCGATAAAAACCACGGTCGCGCGAGCATACCAGTCACGCAGCTCCCCGGTGGTGTCCACAAGAAGGATGTCCGGCGGTTCGGACGGGGCCTGCTGCGTGCGCAAGGCGACTTTCAGGCCGGATTTTTCCAGATGCGCCGCCACCCCGGACGCACGCTCAAAATGGCGGGGAACAAGGATCAGGAACAGGTCCGGATATGTTTTCCTCAACTCGAGAAATGCTTTGGCGAGCAGCATCTCCTCGCCTTCGAACGTGCTCCCGCCCAGCAGGACCGGCGCTTTGTCGGGCACGCCCAATGCCCGCAGAACCGGACGAAAATCCCTCGGCATCCTCCGGTCGGCGGCGCTCTCGTCAAATTTGATGCTGCCCGTGACCAGCAGGCGCTTCCTCTCGACCCCGAGCGAGACCCACCGCCCGATGTCCTCCGGCTCCTGCAGGCAAATGACATCCAGCCGGTTGAAGACCGGGGCCGTGATCCAACGGACCGCCCTGAACCGGCGTTCGGACCGGGGGGACAACCGGGCATTGACCAGGACGACTTTTGCTCCGGCCGCGCGGGCCTCGCAGACAATGTTCGGCCAAACCTCCGCCTCGACCAAAACCAGCATCTTCGGGCGGATCGCCCTCACGGCACTGCGCGCCGCAAAGAAAAAATCGAGAGGGTTGTAGATCGGTTCGAGCCATGTGCACTTCGCGCGCGCCGCCAGCTTGAACCCTGTCGAGGTGGTGGTCGAGAGCACGAACGACGCCGAAGGATCTCCCTCCCGCAGCGCCCGGATGAGCTTCATGGCGATCATGACCTCGCCCACGCTGACTGCATGGACCCAGATCCGGTTGGTGCCAACGAGCTTCCCGAGCACGCGCGGCGAGTAGATCCCAAACCGCTGCCAGAACTTGTGGCGGTATTTTCCCCGCTTGACCATGCGGGCCAGAAACCCGGGAAGCAGGGCCAGCAGGACGACCGGGAACGCCAGATTGTAAACCAGGCGGATCAAACTCATCATGCCTTGAAAAAGGTGAGGATTTCGCTGCCCCCGTAGCGCTTGGTCCGCCCGGCCAGAAGCGGGCTCGGCGGGGGCTTGGGGCCGGTTTGCCTCTCCAAGACAAAGATCCCGCCCGGGCGCAGGGCCTCCGCCAGTTTCTCCGATCCGGCAAGTGCCGCCGCATGGTCGGGATCACCGGGATTTTTTGCATAGGGGGGATCCGCGAAGATGAGATCGAACATTTCCTCGCCGGCATACATCTCCAGAAAACGGAAGGCATCCATGCACTGCACGCTGCCATCGGCTCCGGCCCGTTTGAGGTTTTCCCTGATGCAGCGGATGCAGAGATCGTTCGAATCCACGAAGGTCGCGCTCGCCGCCCCCCGGCTCAGAGCCTCGACTCCCATGCCTCCGGACCCCGCAAAAAGATCGAGGACCCTCGCTCCTGGAACCAGGTCCCCCAGACTTGAAAAGACCGCCGCCTTCACGCGGTCCATCGTCGGACGCACTCCCTCGGGCGGTGCCTTCAGGGGACGGCCGCCGGCTTCTCCGGCAATGACCCTCATCAGCCGCCCCCCGGCTTCTTTTCCGCTTCGCTCTTCGGTTTTTGCGGCAGCGCCCTGAACAGGTTTTTTATCAATCCCCCCACATCCTCCCCGATGTGAAAACCGGTCAGCTTGTCCAGGAGGTCGGTTTTCGGACGGCTGACAGTTCCCGTGATCGAAAAGCCGGCTTGCTGGCACCCCTCCCGCTCGGATTCCTTGAGGTTGTTGGCGAGGAGCCCGGCGAGGTCCCTGCGGAGCTTCTCGTTGAGATGGAGGCGGGCCTGCAGTTTCATCTTCCCGTCGAATCCAATCGGGCCTTTCGCGTCCATCACGAGATTCGCCGACTCCAGGATCAGGGTCTCCACCGTCACTTTTTTGTCGCGGATAATCAGGCCGGCTTCGGCGGTCTTCAGCTCGAACATCTGGAGTTCCTGGATGCTCATCAATTCGCCGATTTGGCGGATGAAATCCAGCGGCTGGAACCTCGCCTGCTGGAGCGAGACGTCCACCCGGCCCGAGAAGGATTCGGGATTCCCGGCGATCCCGTGGAAATCCCCTTTGCCGAACAGGCTTCCGCGCGAACCCTCCCCGCTGATGCCGGCGTCATCGGCGAGCTTCCTGATCAAAATACCCTCGGCAGCGGCAGTTGCGGAAAACCCCCTGTCCGGCCCCGTTTCCAGGGTCCCGGTCAACTGGCCGCCCGCCCAATCGGCCCGGAGATCGGGAATGGCCAGCCGACCGTTTTTCCAAGTGAAAGTTCCTTTGACTTCGCCGGGGTGCAAGAAGGCACCCACAGCCGTCTCGGAGACGCGGAATGTCCCCGCGATGCTCCGGTCGGGCAAAACATCCCCCGTAACCTCCACCCCTGTCAAAGTGAGGCCAAGAGCCCCTTTCGAATCAAAAAAACTGGCTCTTCCGTTGACGATGCGAACCCGTTTCACCTCGACCGCCGAAGAGGTGGCAACCGGGGTCGGAGCCGACTCCGGGATGGAGATTTCGACGCCCGCCGACGGGTGATCCGCCGTTGCCGTCCGGGCTGCCGACAAAGGAAAGGGCCGCGCCTCCGGCTCTCCGGGCTCCCGCACCGGTTCTGGCCCCGTGCCAAGGGATACGAGAGAGGGCTCCGTGACCACGGCCTCGCTGATGCGCAGCTTCCCCCGCATAAGCGAAAACAGGGCAAACCGGAAGCTCACCGAAGAGGCCTCCAGGAACGGAGGCTGCCCCGGCAAGGACTTCCCGTTCAGCGTGACCCCGTCGATGCTGAACCCCGACCACGGCGTGTAGTGCGTTCCCTTGATCCGGACCCGGCTTCCCACCGCCGATTCGGCCGCCGCCGCAATGCGCTTCTGGAGGCCTTCGGACTGCAGGTAAATATTCAATCCGAGGATCGCCAGGAAATAGATCACGAGGAAGAATCCCGCTGCGACCAGAAAATACTTGGCAAACTTGCGCACGTGGGGAAGCTAGCCGACCTGCTTTGAATGTGAAGAAAGTTCTCGTCATCCTCAACCCCGCCGCAAAGAGCGAGCGCGCCCGCGCCATGAGGGCGAAAATCGAAGCCCTTTCGCCTCAGATCACCGTGCGCGTGACTTCCGCCCCGGGGGACGCTCTCGATATCGCCCGCAAGGCCCTCGATGAGGACTTCGAAACGATTGTCGCGGCCGGTGGCGATGGCACCGTCAACGAGGTCGCCAATGGTGTCGCGGGATCCGGCACCCGCTTCGGCATCCTTCCCGTCGGCACCATGAACGTCTTTGCCTCCGAACTCGGCATACCCCAAAACAATCTCTCCGCCGCCTGGAAAGTCATCGAGGAAGGCCACCTCCGGGAACTCGATCTTCCCATGGCGAACGGCTCCCACTTCGTCCAATTGGCCGGGATCGGGCTCGACGCGGAGGTCGTCCGGCTCACCACTCCGGAATCAAAAAAATCCCTCGGGCCGGTCAGCTACCTGCTGACGCTCGCGCAGGTCGCCGCCGTCCGCCCCCCCACGGTCTTCCTCGACCCCGCAGACTCCCGCCGCCGGGAAGGAAGCTTCGTGCTCGTCGGCAACGGGCGGCTGTATGGCGGCCCCTTCGTGCTCTTCAAAAATGCGCGCCCCGACGACGGCCTCCTCGACGTCCTCGTCTTCAAAAACCAAAGCCACTGGGATGTCGTCCGCTATTTTCAGGCAGTCGCCTTCGGCAATCACACGGACCTGCCCGATGTGGAATACTTCCAAACCAAATCCATGAACGTCCACAGCTCCGCCTCGGTTCCCGTGGAACTCGACGGCGAACTTTCCGATGTTCTGCCCTGCAAATTCGGATTTTATCCCGAAAAGTTTCGCGTCATCGCCCCGCCCCGGAAATAACCCCACTTCGCGGGCGTGCGAATGGGAAGGGGGTCAGGCGAGAATGGCGCCATTCAAAGCTGACCCCTTTTTCTTTTTCGAAAACGGCGGTCACTTGTCTGCCAGCGTGTAGGGGATGGCGGGAAGCAGGCCGAGGGACCAGCGCTTTTCGGATTGATCTTTTTCCGTCGGGGTGGCGGCTCGGCCGGCTGTGATCTCGACGATCAGATTGCCGCTGGAGCCAGGTTTTGTTTTTGTGCTGTCGGCCCGGAACGCGATTTTCACCCCGTCTTCGGTCGGCGAGACGCTGTCAATCCAGATCCCCTCGGGAGGATTTTTCAGCACGGCTTTCACCCGGCTCTTGTCCAGCGACTTGGGAAGGAGCGCTTTCGCGGTTTCAGATCCGCCGACGGGAATCCTGACAGAATCCCGGTCCGCCTGCAGGGGCTTTCTGGGGGGGCGGTCCGGCAGGGGATAGGCCAGGAGTTCGGGCGCGGGGACCAGTTGATGGTAGACGAATGCCTGGAGCCTGTCGTCGGCAGGCAGCGCCTTTCGCGAGACTTTTGCTCCCGAGATTTCCGCCGTGCCCGTTATGTCCAGCGGCTGCGGCATCCCCTTGGCCGCCTCCGGGAAGGTCAGCGTGGCGGTCACGGAGTCGCTGCCTGCGGGGATGCGTCCGCCGGAAATTTGAAAGCCTTCCGTGCCGGTGGAAACACAGATCTCCCCCGCGAACCCGTCCTTGCGCGCGGCATGGATGGTCACGGGAACCGTGGTTCCGGGGGCCCCGCTGATCCCTGATGGGACCACCCGCAGCGCGAAGTCCGGGCGGGGGCGGTCGATGCGGAGCCGGTAGGCACACTCCGCGCCACCCTGCCGCTGCGCATCGCTCAGGTGGACATGGAACACGCCGTCCGAAGGAGGGATGAAATCGATCCGCGAGTCGGCATGATGCGTGAGCAGTCCGCTTTCCTTGTCATCGAAATCATCGTTGCAGGCGATCTGTTTTCCTGCGGCATCGGTGATCCGGAGGAAAGAATCCATGTGCGAGTTGAGCCTCCTCGCGCAAACTTCGACCACCACCGGCGCGCCCTTTTTGCATTTGATGGAAAAAACATCCACGTCCCCCGGGGTCTCGATCCGCCCGTTGACGGTTGCCGGGACGGTGATGGGCGCGGCATGCGCCGGGTCGTTGTCGGGTTCTGCTGCGGGGATTTCCGCGAACTCGTCGTGCGCGAAGGAAACATCCATCGTAGCGAACCCGTTGGACAACTGGGGGATTTTTTCGGCCCCTTCGCCGACGGGCACCGCCACGGAAACCCGCCGACGGGGGAGGTTCCACCCGAAGACCTCGACGCCGACATTCGATCCGGAGAGCCCACCCAGCGGAAATATCCCCGTGACAAACGGGATCCGGCCCGCAGTGATCCGGTAGACGAAGTCCTCGCGCCCGCGATAAAGCGCGTCGCGGATCTGGAGCGTGTAGTCGCCGGCTTCCTTCACGTCGAAGGCCAGCACGGGATCGGGGGCGAAGCGGAACGATTGCGCGGAAGCCAGCGGAACGCCCGCAGCATCCTGGATGGTCATCACCGGCTCGAACCACCCGGGAACCGCATCGGCAAGATACGGGATCAGATCGCGGGCCTGGGCGACGAAGACGAGATGCTCCCCCCGGACGGCATGAAAAACATAGCGGTCGGTTTGGCCCGGCAGGATCTGCCCGTTAAGGACGACCGGAAATTGGACCACGGGCGGAGACGGCGGCGGCGGCTCGGTCGAGACGGGCTCCGACACCTCCGGGAAATCGCCGACCAGGATGCTCAGCGGATTGGTGATGCCGTTTTTTCCGAACAGCCGCAGCGCGCGCGGCCCCCTGTCCGCATCGGGGGCGATTTCGAGGTGGAGGGTGACGGTCTCCTCGAGCTGCTTGTTGTCCTGCCGTTTCGGGTCCCTGCGCTGGGCCTGCAGGATGCGGAACAGGCGGATTTCCTCCTCCGTGGCTCCCGCCTCCTGAAGGATCGGCACGATATCCCCGGGCTTCTCCTTCATCGCTTTGCCGGGCTCCATGACCTCCATCATTTGCTTCCGCTTTTCGGCGAGGAGATCGCGGAACTCGTTGAACCGCTTTTGAGGAAGGGGCTTGCTGTAACCCGTGACAGTGACCCGGACACCCTTTCCGGAAACTTCTCCTGCGGTCATCCCTTCGAGCTGCTGCCCGCCGACCGTCAAATCGAGTGTCGCCCCCTTTTTTCCCCCGGACGGGTAGGCGTAGGCGAGGTCGGGACCCTTGGGCTGCTGCGCTCCGCAGATTCCGGCAAAAAGGCAGAATGAGAGGATCCACGGAGCCACTCCGAAAGATGCCATCGACGGACGGCTCGGCGAGTCATCCCTGCCGATGCGTGGCAGGGAGGTTTCGCCGAACCCGCCGTGATATTCCACCTGTCTCATAGTGCGTTTGGAGACTTGTCCCTCCTCACATGATCTCCTTCAGCCGTCCGCCCGATTTGACGTCTCCCGCGATTTTCGGGGTCAGCCGCACGGACTCGTCGCCGTTGCGCGGGAAGGTGCCGTCCGGGTCGATCCCGAGCAGCTCATACATGCTCGCAGTCAAATCCCACGGGTAGACCGGACGGTCGGCGACGGCCTCGCCGCGGGCGTCGGACGCCCCCACGACCTGGCCGCCGCGGAATCCGCCGCCTGCGACCAATGTCGAGAAGACTTTTCCGCAGTGGCCGCGTCCGCCATTCCACGGTGCCTCCCACTGGACGCGCGGCGTGCGGCCGAACTCGCCCCCGCACCAGACGATCGTGCTGCCGAGGAGCCCGCGGCCCGCAAGGTCCTGGAGCAAAGTCGAGAGCCCCTGGTCGAGTTCCGGCAGTTTCCGGTTCATGGCCGGGAAGTGCTGTTTGTGGGTGTCCCAGCCTTTGTAGTTGATGGTCACGAACTTTGCCCCGCGTTCGACCAGTCGCCGCGCCGCGAGGCAGGACTGGCCGAAGGTGTTGCGCCCATAGCTGTTCCGGAGGTCGTCGCTTTCTTTGGCCAGATCGAAAACCTCGGCTCCCTCACCCAAAATCATGTCGTAAGCGGCATCGCCGCACTTGCGGAATTCCGCAAATTGGGGATCGTTTTGAAACTGCTTCCCGAGCGTGTCCAGCCGCCCGAGCAGTTCCCGCCGCAGCACCTGGTGCTCGGGTGAGATCCCCTCGGCGACGATCCCCTCGACCGCGAAAGGGGTCTTCGCGGGATCTCCTCCGGTGGCGAACGGCTTGTATCGCGGCCCGAGGAATCCCGCCTCGGAAAACCGTCCCTGCGGCTCGGTCAGGACGATGTAGGGAGGGAGGAGGCCTTTGTATCCGGCGTCGTATCCCCTCAGAAGCGACACGACCGCCCCCATCGAGGGGTAACCCAGGCGATCCCCTTCAAGGTGCCCGGTCTGCACCATATACGAGGCGGTTTCGTGCCTGTTGTTCTCGTGGGTCATGCTGCGGATCAGGGAAAATTTGTCGGCCTGTTTTGCGAGGTTGGGGAGGAGTTTTCCGATCCGGATCCCGTCCGCATTCGTCGGGATCGCCTCGTTCAACGGGCCGCAGTAGTCACGTCCGGCGTCGGGTTTCGGGTCAAACGTGTCAATGTGGCAAGGCCCGCCCCAGAGCCAGATCTGGATCACCGCCTCGGCCTTGGTGCGGGGGGGCGAGGGAGCGGGAGGCAGGGCGAATCCGGCCTTCCGCCCGAGCAGCATGGCCGCCGTGGTCAGGAAGCTGTAACGGAAAAGGGCGCGGCGCGAGAGGCCGGCGTCAAACGGAAGGAGGGGCGGGAGGGATTTCATGGGATCAGTGACGGTAAAGGAATTCCGGGCTGTTCACGAGTGCCCACGCGACATCGGCGAGCGTCTGGTTTTTTCCGGCGGTCGCGGGCGGTTGGTAGGCCGAGATGGCGGCCAGCTCGTCGTCCGTGGGATACCGGGAAAGAAACGTCAGGTAGAGCCGCGAAACGGCTTCCTGGGGGGTGGGGGCCGACCGGACAAGGTCTTTGAGTTTCCGGCTGCTGTTGATTTTGGAAAGGATGTGTTTCGAGTTCAGGAGGCTGAGCCGCTGGGAGGCGGTCACGTTCGCGGAGCGCTCCGCAAGCAATCCGCTATCTCGCGGTGGCCGCCCGAAAAGCTCGAGGAAGGAACTGGTGATGCTGCCGTCGGGCAGGGCCACGGAACGCGTGTCGGCGGGAAGAAAGGTGAACGGCTCGGGAATCATGCTCATGTATTCCTCCCTGGTTCCGGTGATCCGGTTGATCGCGTCGATGAGGACTTCCGCCTCGAGGCGGCGCACGGGATACGAGGCCGGCTCCGCGCCGCTGCGGGGCCTGCCGCCGGGGGGGATCGGCGAGAGCTGGTAGGTGTCGGAGTTCAGGATGATCTTCAGCAGTTGCTTGGTGTCATACTTTGCGGCCTGCAACTGGCGGGCGAGCCAGGCGAGGAGTTCCGGGTTCGAGGGCGGGTTGTCCGGGCGGTTGTCGTCCGGCTCATGGACGATGCCGCGCCCAAAAACCCAGAACCAGATCCGGTTGGCGGCATGCCTGGCGAACGGCGAGTTCGGGGACGAGGTGAGCCATCGGGAAAAAACCTCCCGCGGATCGGTTTCCGGGCCGACCTTGACGCTGGCTCCGTCCGGCAGACGGGCGGAAGCCGACGCGGCACCGCCGTCCGGCAGGGGGGTGAAGCAGACGATTTCCTCCTTCCATTCCCCGGTCTTCTTGAACCCGACACGCGAGAAAAAAAACGCGAGGTCGGCCCGCTTTTCCGGGGTCCAATTTGCGGTGCGTTCGCCCATGAACGCGAGCGCCGCCGCCGCCGCCAGCGCCGCGGGTTCCTTGCCTCCGGCCGAACGCAGGAAATTCACGGGCGGGTCGCGGAAGTTGCTTCCCCCGGCGGTCAGCAGCCGGTGCGCGAATTCCGAATACGGCATGTTCTGCCGGAGGCTGGCGCGGATCCATCGGTCGTAGGCCTGGGCCGCATTCGGCCAGAGGTTGACGGGGAATTCGGATTTGACCCGGAGGATGTCCCCCCACTTCATCCCCCAGTAATCCGCAAACTCGGGCCGGACGAGCAGCCGGTCGATCAGCGCCTCGCGTTTCCCAGGGCTTTTGTCCGCCAGAAACTCCACGGCTTCCTCCCGCGTCGGCAACGCCCCGATGGTGTCGAGAAAAACCCGGCGCAGAAAAACCTCGTCCGAACACATCCTGGCCCGGGGGATGCCAGCAGCCTTTTGCTTCGTCGCGACCAAGGTGTCGAGGGTCGCGGAAAGGGGAGGGGCAAGCCGCGCCGGAGAATCTTTCTCAAACGGCGGAATGGCCGCGCCCGTCGAAGCCGGACAAATCGCAACTCCCATCAAAATCAAAAGGATCGCTCGCATCGACATGGTTTGTTCGCGGATAATGGCGGGGGGGTCGCTGGCGCACCCACCTGGCGGATTCAACACCGGACAGGGGATTATGTTTCGAATACGATACAACCTTGGGCCGGAAACTGTGTTTACTCCATAAGAAATGCCAATTTCACACGCTGCCTTGGGAACGTCGGCTTCCCTCCACCTCAAAACGATCGAACATCCGGGATGGCTGGAATCGCATGTGACAATTCCTGGGCCGACAGGTTTGGCGGAGTTTCGACAGGCCCGGGAGCAGTTGCCGGGCGGGATGGAGGCGATGGTTCTGGGCGTCGATCTTTTCGGGACCGGGGCGGAAATCGCGGGAATGGAGGAAGCCGTGAGGCTGGCCGGCATCGCGGCACCGGTCACCGCCGTCATCTCCTCGTCCCCGCGTGGCGGAGGCATGCAGTTCACCGCAGCCACGGGATGCGATCCCGTTCCGATCATCCTCCGCGACCGCCTCGCCGGCTACCTCATCGAAGACTCCGGAGCCGGCCGCTGCTTTCTCGGCGGACTCAAACCCGGCGATCCCCGAGCCTCGCGCGAACACCAAACCGGGGAGGTGTTCGCCGCCATCGAGGAAGCCCTCGCTCTCGCGGGCATGGGCTTCGAACACGTCGTCCGCACGTGGTTTTACAACGAAAACATCCTCGATTGGTATCCGGCATTCAACGGCGTCCGCACGGAGTTTTTCCGGCACCATGAGATCCGCGGAATGCCGGCCAGCACGGGCATCGGGGCCCCGAACCCCGCCGGGACAGCCCTCATCGGGAAGGCCGTCGCCGTGCGTCCGAAAACCGCCGCGATCCGCGCCCGCCGTTCCCCGCTGCAATGCGATGCCTTTGCGTATGGCAGCGCGTTCAGCCGCGCGATCGAGGTTTCGGATTCCCGTTCCCGCACGCTCTATGTTTCCGGCACGGCGAGCATCGGGCCAGGCGGCCAAAGTGCCCACGAAGGGGATCCCGCCGGCCAGATGAAGCTGACGATGGACGTCGTCCGCGCGATCCTCGACGAAGCCGGCATGCGGCTGGAAGACGCGACGCGCGCCATCGCCTACTTCCGCGATCCGGCGCACATTCCGATCTGGGAGGAATTCCGCCCCGCCCTGCCGGTGATCACACTCGGATGCCAGGTCTGCCGCGACGACCTCCTTTTTGAGATCGAGATCGATGTTTCCTCCGGTGCGGCCCCGATCCTCGCGGGGTGATCGGGGCGGAACCCGCGCTCAATGCGATGCCTGCAAACGATGCGTCGCATGCTTCCCGAGCACGCGGTCCAGCCGGGCGTAGATGTCGGGAGGGATGTAACGGTGGATGCGGACCGACGGGCCCGTCGCCTCGATTTCTTCGCACCCCAGCCCGATCTGCGCATGATACGTGGCCTCTCCCGACTTCCAAAGCAGCAGGTAATCCGCGTGAAATCTTCCGCACGGGTCGCCGCCACCGGGCGAAAATGGGTTTCCCGGGCTGAAAATCGCGCGGAGTTCCGCGAGGTCCGCTCCGCCCAACTCCAGGGGACGCTTGTAGAAGCTGGAATCCCCGACGCGCATCACGTCGTCACGGGCACTTTCCCTGGCAAACGACGCCGGCTCGGTTTTGGGATCCGGGAGTCCTTCGAAAACCTGCAGATCGGGGATCGCGGAAACCGACTTCCGGAACGTGTCCGCAGCCGATCCGCCGAACACGCCGACCAACGGGCGCGCCGCCGCCGCCGCCGCCTCCCCCCGCCGCGAATCCGGCTCCTCCGCGCGCGAAAACTGGACGGCCAACAGGGCGGCCGCGAAATATCCGACGGCAACTCTCATGGTTGTGGACAGCCGATCTTTTCCAAAAGGCGGGGGATGGCGACATGCCTCAGGATCAGGTCCTGGATGCGTCCGATTTTCCGGGTGTCTCCGGGCAGGGTCTTGACAGTCATCGAGTGGATCCGCTGCGCGATCGTGTAGCTGTCCATCGGCGAGAGGATCACGGGCAGGGTCGTCTGGCCGAGCATCTCGAGCAGCCGGGCATGCGGTCGCAGGTCGTCGGAAAGCACCAGTCCCGCCAACGGCCCGCCATCCGGGGCCATCGATCGCGAAAGCGCGGCGAGCACGACATCCTCCCGGTCGCCGGGCACCACGAGCAGGGTGCCGTCCTTGGCCCCGTGAAAAAGGTTTGCGGAGCTCACCGCCCCGATCACGACCTGTCGGCTGTTGCGGCGGCCCCCCGAATCGTTGAAGAGAAATTGCCCCCGGATGTGCTCGCGGATTTGCTGGAGCGTCGGCTCGGCGAGCATGTTCTCCAGCGGGACGATCCCGAGAAGTTCGAGGCCGAGGCGCTCGAATCCCCTGCTCGCAAAATCCGCGATGTAATCGAGCTTGTCGGGATGGACCTTGTTCATCACGACCCCGATGACCTCGACGCCCTCCCGGTCGAAAAGCGCCTTGTTCAAGGCGGCCTCGTCGATCGGGCGCCCGATCCCCCCCGGCGTCACCAGCACGACCTTGCTGGCCAACAACCTCGCCACCGTGGCGTTCGACAGGTCGAAGGTGGACCCGACTCCCGCGTGCCCGGTGCCCTCGATGATCGCGAAATCCTTCTCCCAGCAGGCCCGGTCAAACGAGTGCTGGATCCGCCTCGCCAAGGTCTCGTGGTTCGACTGGTTGATATACCGCCGGGTGAAATCCGGCTCGACCGCGATCGGGCTCATATCCTCGATCGGCACCTGCGTGCCGAACGTGTCGCGGATGAGGACGCTGTCCTCGTCGATCCGCTTTCCGTCGACTTCCGTGAACCTCTGGCCGACGGGCTTGATAAACCCGATCCGTCCGAAGCGGGGGCGGATGCTCGCGTAAAGCCCGAGAGCCACCGTGGTTTTTCCGGTGTTCTGCTCGGTCGCCGCGATGAAAATCCGGGGGGTGGAGGTATTCACCGGAAGCTATTCCGCTCTTTCGGGATACAATTTCCGATACTCGATCGCCTGGAGACCGACCAGCGCCGACATGCAGAGGATCTCCTCCGGGTCCGTCCCTCGCGAGAGGTCCGCCGCCGGACGTGTCAGCCCGAGAATCAACTGGCCGAACGTCCTCGCCGCCGCGAATTGATGGATCAATTTCACCGCGATGTTCCCGCTGTTGAGATCCGGAAAAACCAGGACGTTCGCCTTTCCCGCCACGAGGCTGGGCCCCATCTTTTTCTCCGCCAGCTCCGGGTCCAGCGCCGCGTCCGCCTGCATCTCCCCGTCCACCGCGATCTCCGCGCCGATCTTGGAAATGAGCTGCCTCGCCAGCTCGGTCGCCCCGGCCACCTTCTCCGTGGACGGCGTGCGCGCGCTCCCCTTCGTCGAAAAGCTCAGGAGCGCGACCCGCGGGCGCCGCCCGAAAACCTGCCTGGCCACGAGCCCGGTCTGGACGGCGATCGAGGCGAGCTGCTGCATGTTGGGGTCCGGCACGACCCCCGTGTCCCCGAAAAACATCACCCCCTCGTCCCCGAACTTTTTGTTTTCGAGCTCCACGATCGTGCAACTCGACACCACCTCCGCGTGCGGCAGCGGCTTGATCAGGTTGAGCAGCGGGCGCAGGAAAACCCCGCCGTAGGAACTCACTCCGCCGACCAGCGCGTCGGCGAGCCCGTATTGGACCATCATCGCGGCGAAATAATTGTGGTTGGTCATCATTGCCCGGCTGTCCGTGAGGCCCATGTGCCTGTATCTCTCCAGCCGCTCCAGCCGCTGGCAGAAAACCGGCAGGTCGGACGATGTCTCCGGGTTGATGATCGCCACATGGTCGAGGCCCGCTTTTTCGGATGCGGCCACCCGCTCGATCACCTCCCGCTTGCCGAGGAGGATTGGCACGCCGAGATCCCTCTCGTAAAACATTTGCGCGGCGCGTATCACTCGCGGGTCGTCTCCGTCCGGAAACACGATCCGCTTCGGATGGCGCTTCAGCTTTGCAAAAACCGAATTGATAAAACTCATGTCCGTGGAATCCGACAACAGGCTGGAGAAGAATCCGGGCGGAGACAAGGAGAACATCGCTCCGCTCCGGGCCCGCGGTCGTGCCATTCCCGTCGGTCCGCGCCCGCTGATCATGGGGGTTTTGAACATCAACGACGATTCGTTCTCGGGCGACGGGCGGCTCGATGCCGGATGGGCGATGGCGCGGGTGCTCGAGCTCGTGGCCTCGGGGGCGGACATCGTGGATGTCGGCGGCGAAAGCGCGCGGACAAACCGCGCCCCCGTGAGCGAAGAGGAGGAATGGCGGAGGATCGCGCCATTGCTGGAAAATTTCCCAGCTCTCGCCGGGAAGGCCCGCCCGCGCGATGAGGGCCAGATTTTTCCCCCGCTCCTGTCGGTGAACACCTGGCGCACGGCGGTTGCGACCCGCGCCTTGCAGGCCGGGTGCGACCTCCTCAACGACATGGGAGCCCTGCCGGACGCCGCCCACGCGCGTCTCTGCGCCGGGCACGGGGCGGCGCTCCTCATCATGCACTCGAAGGGCGAACCCAAAACCCCGCACACCCACGTGGAATACCGCGACGTCATGGGCGAGCTGGAGGGGTTCTTCGAATCCAAAATCGCCCTGGCCTGCGGGGCCGGACTTTCGGCGGAATCCCTCGTGCTGGATCCGGGGATCGATTTTGCCAAACAGACCGGCGACAACCTCCGCATCTGCCGCGAGCTTTCGCGCCTCGCCCGGTTCGGCTGCCCGATCCTCCTTCCCGTCTCGCGGAAAGGCACGATCGGCCGCGTGCTCGGGATCGACAACCCCGCCGACCGCGATGCCGGGACCGTCGCCTGCATCGTGGCGGGTGCCCTCCGTGGGGCCGCCATTTTCCGCGTGCACAACGTCGGGGCCGCCTGGGCCGCCCTCCGCGCAACCGCGCTCGTCAAATGATCTCCCGCACGGACCGCCTCCAAAAAATCCAGATCTGGTGCGTCGTGCTGATCCGCTTCGTCCTCGGCGGGACATTCCTTTTCGCCGGGGCCGTCAAAGCGGGTGCCAGCGAGGAATTCGCCCTCGCCCTCGTCCCGTTCAGCATTCTCCCGGAGTCCTGGACCGGAGTGTTTGCCGTGAGCCTTGCATGGATCGAGATCGTCGCCGGCCTGCTGATCCTTCTGCCGCGGGTCCACCGTGTCGGATCGGCCATCATCCTGTGCCTGGCGCTCGCGTTCATCGGAGTCCTCACGTGGGCGCTTTCGACCGGGCTCATCGTCAGTTGCGGCTGCTTCGGCGGCGACGAGCCCCCGTCCGCGTCCGCCATGATCCTGGCGATCCTCCGCGATGTCGGCATCGCCAGCGCCGCCGCGCTCACCCTCGTCTTCCCGGGCGCGGGTTCATCCCGAAAACGGGAGAGGTGGCCCCTCACAAATCCCCGCAAATAAAAGTTCATTCAAATGACGGAAGCCGCGCCCATTCCGCGGGCAGAATCCGAGTCCCGTTCAATACCTGAGGATTTTCTCGAGGAATTTCCGTGTCCCGGAGGTTGCGGGGTCGGAGAAAAATGTCCCGGCCGGCCCGCATTCCTGGATGCCGCCACCGGCAACAAAGGCGACCAGGTCGGACGATTGGCGGGCAAACCCCATCTCGTGCGTGACAAGGATCAGGGGCTTCCCCAGCTCCCGAAGCTCGGCAATCACATCCAAAACCTCCGCCGTCATCTCAGGGTCCAGCGCGGAAGTGGGCTCGTCGAGCAGAAGGAATTTGGGGTTGATCGCCAGCGCCCGCGCGATGGCCACCCGCTGGCGTTGCCCCCCGCTCAGGAGCCCGGGTTGCTTGTCCGCGTGGGCGAGGAGTTGGAAACGCCGCAGAACATCCTCCGCGCGGCTGACGGCGTCGGCCCGGGAATGCCCATGCACCTCGACCAGGGGGAGCACCACATTGTCCCTCGCGCTGAGGTGGGGAAAGAGGTTGTAAGCCTGGAACACGGTCCCGATCGTCCGGCGATATTGCCGCAGGGCCTCCTCCGAACGCCCGAGCGCGACCCCATCCACGATGACCGTGCCGGAATCCGGACGGTCGAGCCCCGCCAGGAGCCGCAGCAGGGTGGATTTCCCCCCGCCGGACGGCCCGATCAGCGCCCACACGTGGGCGAACTCCACCTCGAACGAAACACCGTCGAGGACGCGGTTCGTCCCGAACGCCCTGGTCACATTTTTAAGCTCAACTTTCATAGCTGGCCTGGCGTTCCAAAAATTTCGTCCACAGCGAGACCGGGAGCGTGAGCAGCAGGTAGCAGGCCCCGAGCGGGAGATAGGCCTCGAAGGTGGAGTAGGTCGCGGAGTTCACCTGCTGGGCGGCAAACGTGAGCTCCGAAACCCCGACGATGTAGAGCAGCGAGGAATCCTTGATCAGCGAGGAAAACTGCCCGGCCAGCGGCGGCAGCGTCTGCCGGAGCACCTGCGGAAAAATCACGAACCGGTAGGTCTGCGCCGGAGTGAGCCCGACCGCCCGCGCCGAATCCCACTGCGAACGGCCCACGCTCTCGATCCCCGCCCGGATGACCTCCGCGATATACGCCCCGCTGAAAAGCGAAAGAATCAGGACCCCGACCGGCAGCCGGTCGTTCCATCCGAGCCTGTCCGCAACCCCGTAGAACCCGAAGAGGACAAGGACCATCAGAGGGAGCCCCCGGATCGTCTCGACATACAAAACCGCCGTGTATTTCAGCGGCAAAAACGCGCTCCGCCGCGCCAGCGCCGCGCCCACGCCGAAGACCGTGCTCAGAACCAGCGCCACCGCCGAGATCCCGATCGTCGTCGCCCAGCCGTCGAGGAACACCGCCCGGTAGCCCCAAACTTTTCTCCAGTCGCCGACCGAACTGGAAAAGCTCCAAAAGCAAAGCGCGGAATAGAGCGCGAGCAGCCCGCAGGCGGTCGCCGCTTTCGCCCACGCGGGCGACGGCTTGTCAGTGCGGTCGAACAGAAACTCCATCGCCCACACACAGAATCATTTTGCCCCGATGCGCAAGGCGGCATTTCCGCAGCATTTCCGGAAAGAAGGGGCAGAGAGCAGGAGTCAGCAGATTCGCGCGGGGCTTGAGATCGGGGATTTCCGGGCCTCCGCAGCGGAAAAAGCGATGGCTCTGGAATGGCGGCCGCTGCGGTTGCGCATCAAGAGTCGGGAGTGAAGAAGGCGGGGAGTTCGGGCTGCGGGAACCATCGGGCTGGCATTCTGGCAAGTCATCCGGCCACCCCCCCGCGGCCACGCGTCCTGTCCAAAAAAACGGATTCAGTTTGGCCGAGAAGTGCCCTACACCTACAATGCCAGTGAATGCCGGGCATGGAAATGCGGCGAGAGCTTGATGCAGTTCGTCAACAACCTGCCAACCGGTTACACCCGCAATGTCGTGGCCCACAGCATGGGGAACGTGGTGGCGGGTTCCGCCCTCAAGAAGGGAATGAGCCCCCTGATCCGCGCGTAACGCCAACGATGGGAGGGCGAACCTCCGTGTGAGCCCATTTATTACGGCTCAGACGGAGCTTCGCCCTCCCTCGCGTTATCGACATGTCGTCGAACCGCTCCCCTC
>JBAYTU010000047.1:0-26750 GCA_041675465.1 Terrimicrobiaceae bacterium
CCGAAAATCCACTCGCCACAAATTACCCCAAATCAAGCCCGGCTGTAGTGCCGACCTTTTGATGTCGACATCGCAAAATAGCGGCTTCGCCGCCATCCGACCCCTCCAGTCCGCGAAGTAGGGGTAAACGTAGGCGAAAATACAAAGCGCCAAAAGCAGCCAAGCCAAAGAGGGCATACGTCGTGGGTTCGGGGACGGCGGCGGCGGCAACCAAGACCTTTTCTCCTCCATTCAAACCCAGTCCATCTGCCGGACTTCCGGCATTGAGGTCAATGCCCGATCCTGGCATGACGATTTGAATTTCTCCCACCACGGCATGGATTCCGGGAGCAAAGCTGTCCGTGCCGAAAGTGGCGCTGAAATCCGTGTAAGCAAGATCATCAACTGCTGTTGGAAAGAAGATGTCGCTGGCAACGATGGCCTGCTCGCTTGACAGATACGGAGAGCCTGAACCATCGCTCAAGAGCCATCCGTAGATTGTTTCTCCGGCACCTTCCGCCTGATAAGCGGCCAGGCCCACCGTGTCACCGTCATCGACGAGATTGATCGAGGTGTAAGGCAATCCGGGCCCAAAGCTGTTCAAGTCCAAAACGGAGGCCATTTGATGGAAGCGGGCTTCGATGGCGGCAAGGTTTCCACTATTGAAGTAGATGGAAATCTGCCCATCGTTGATGCCTGCATCGAACCAACCGATGCGGAAGACGCCCGTGGCAAACGGGGATTGATTCGTGGTGGCGAGCCCCTCGAAGCTGGAGTCGATGTTAAGGGTGACCGGCGTTGCGCTGGCGAAGTCCGTGGCGAGAGCCGACAGGGACAAGAGGACCAGCAGTGGGAAACGATGTGTTTTCATGGGAGTGGAGTTTGTTCGTTTGGTTGGATGTGATGAGTTGAAAGAAGGGTTACTCCGTCACGGTGAGGACGGCGGAGCCGGTTTGCCTGATGATGGTGAAGGCGCGTCCGTCTCCGTTGAAGATGACGTTGTCGGCTCCGATGCCATCCGGCTCCGATTCCAGCTTCCATCCGGGAGAATTTATTCCCGATGTCTTGTAGAAATAGCGCAATCCTCCTATGACGATGTTGTCGGCGGCCGAGGGAGTCGCTCCGCCCTGAAGAGCCTGGGAAATCCCGCTGTCCTCAAGGGTAACCGGCCTGGGAAACGGCCAACTGATCAGATTGGGCCCGCGCGACACCGACACCGGCACTGTCCCGGCTCTCGCCAGTCCGTTGACATTGAGCGTGAGTGCAGAGCCCTTTCTGATGAGATTGATCCCGGAGAGATGCCCGATGGTCGTGGTCCCGAGATCTCCAGCGGCGTTGGGGGCGGATTCCAGCTTCCATCCCGGAGCATTGACCCCCGCTTTTTTATAGAAATATCGATTCCCGTTGACGAAAACGACATCTGCGCTGGCCGCGGAAGGCCCGCCCGCGATGAGGGAAGGGCCGCCATTGGCCACCCCTCCAAAGAGCGAATTCAGATTGTGCAGGGGCACGATTTGGAAATCGCTTCCGATTGCCTCCGTCGATGGCAGTCCGTTCACCGTCACCGTGTCGGAGGTATTGCTCAGAATCGGAAACGCATGGCCGGTCTGTGGTCCGCTGACAAAGAGCAACAAGTGGGTGTTGGCAAGGGTGTTTGTCGCAAGCGACAGATTCGTGGCGACATTTCCCCCCGAAATGCCCGTTGCAGAACCGCTGCCCACCGGTTCCCTGAGAAACGGAAGGGAAACCGGAGTCGCCGCTCCGCCACCCGCCAAGGAAACCGGTCGGACGGCGACCGTGGAACTCGCCACCTTCGGAACGGAGAGGGTCCCCTCCGCAGCCTGCCGATAGCTCAGCCGGTAGTAACCCTGCCCCGAGGGATTGGGATCCAGAATTTCGACATTCGTCTGGTTTTCTGAAAATTCCCGGGTTGCAACGGTCTCCCAATGGCCGGTGAAATTCACGTCCCGCTCCAGGAGATAAGTGATTCCATGTTGCACTCTGCTGAGAGATATCCGCACATTGCCTCCCTGCTTGCCAAGAACGGCGAGACGGAGGCTGCTGGAAAAATCGACGGGGTCAAGTCCCAGAACCCATTCATCGTGGTTGGATCGTCCGTCCCGGTCGTGATCCGCCTCCGGGGGCGAATCCGACAGGCCGAACGTCGTCGCCCAATTGGAGTAGTCCGACGAAACACCTACAGTGGCACTCATGGGAACAGTGGTGCCTCCGCCGCCGGTGAAGACCAGATCGCCCGAAGCGGCTCCGGAGGCACCGGCGGTATGGCGAACGACCACCGCAGTGCTCGCGCCGGGCTGAATCGAGTAGGCCCCACCGGAGATCACGGCGAACGGGGCGACGGTTTGTGCGGTCCCGTTCAGGGTTTCTCCGCCGGTATTCGTGATTTGAATCGTTCTTTCCCAGGCTGTCGCCGGGGCGACTGTGCCAAAATCCACAGTTGGCTGACTCAGGGACAATCTGGCGGGCTCGACTGCGTCGAAAGTCACCATCACGGGATCGCTCGTGTAGGTGCCATCCGAAACGGAAAGCTCGATCTCGTAAGTGCCGGGGACATCGGGAGTGAGGAAGTTGGAAGCACCGCCACCGACAAGCGTTGCCGAGCTTTCCGCCGGTTTCCTGCGCAGCGTCCACTGGAACTGGGAGGCGTTCTGACTTCCCGTTCCGTTGAGCAGCACCGTTTGATTCGTATGGGTCCGGCCATTTCCCAGTTGGGTTGACAAAACAGCCACCGGCAAATCGACGGTGAACGACGTAGTCGCTTCATTGTCACCCGGGTTGGCATCCGTTTCGGAGAGAGACAGTCTCACCAAGATGGCGTATTTGCTTTCGTTGGCTTGAAAGGTCAGGGGAGCCGAGTAGGGAACCGCCCCATCGTTGTTCCAAAGACTCTCTTGATCGACAGACCCGAGCGAACGAAACTCCGTGGGACTGTCCAGAAAAAACTCGACACGGACATTCGTTGCCGGGGTTTCGCTCTGGTTGCGGACATTCGCCGTGACCTGGACGGTTTCTCCGACCGCGCCCACGCGATGCGGAGGCGCAGGAATGATGGAAATGTCGGATGACAGAATCCGAAGGTTCGGAAGGGGAATCGAGGAGACACGCAAATGGCGCGTCATCCGATCACTGTCGAGAACGGCAACGATGGGGTGGCTTCCCTCTGTGGCAGGGGGAGTGAGCCATGTCAACAGCCCCGTGCCGCGTCCCCCGAGCCTTCCGACGGGATCCAGATCAACCGAGCCAATGAGGTTTTCCGGAGAAACACTTCCCTGATAGAAGCTCACCGAGCCTCCGATGTCCTCCCCCCCAATATTCTCGACTTCCACATGCAGGTCGCACCGGTTGTTGGCGTTCGGGATTTTCAACTGAACCGGATCGAACCACAGGTTCCTGAGCCACAGCGGCTGGGAAAAGAAGACAACGGGCATGTTGAGCGAGTTGTTGTTCTCGGAGAGTTCGACGATGGCGTTCTGGGCATCGGACGTGATGGTGATTGTGTTGACTCCCTCGCCGAGTGCGGCAGTTGCAGCGGCATCCAGATGCACATCGAAAGCCACTTTCCCACCCGCCGGGATTCCGGTGGAGATGTTCGTGCCATCGACGGGATATTGCACGACGTAGGGGAGACCGTTTTTCGATCCGCTGATCTGCACCGTTGTCTGGAATGTCTGGCCGGGCGGCAAATGGCCTGTTCCCGCATTGTAGATTTCCCCGGAGATGACCAGCGACTGTCCGATGACCGGCCTTTCGGTGGACAGGAGAAGGCCCTCCGTGCGGACTCCGTTCAAAAAGGTGTAAGGGCGCAGATCCGGAAGGGGCGGATCCACGAACAGCACTTCGGAAAGGGTGTTGTTGTATTCATTTGCCTCCGGTATGAAAGACCCGCTGTCAACGGTTGCCTCAACGGCATGGGTGCTGGGGACGCTCCAAGTCGAATTGATCACCACGGTCTTTGTTTCGTGACCGTTGATGCCGGACACTTCAATCGGAGCACCGAGAGCGACATCCGGCAAACCGTCCTGCTTGCTTTTGAGTTGGACGTGGAATGCGTCGGAGGTTCCCGAGTCTCCCGAGTTATGGACCGTTGCCGTGATTTGCAGGTTGCTGTTGATCAGGGCATGAACGCCCGGGGCTTCCGTCTGGTAAATGCCGGAGCCGGAAAATTGGATGTCCTGCACGACCAGATCCACCGGAGAGAGAGTCGGCTGAGGCAACGGTGCGATGGGAGGCAGGTAGGCACCGCCCCCACCGCCCCAATATCCGGAGTAGCCGCCGCTTGTGGCCTGGGTCCATTTCTCCACAGTCACGGTCGTTTGAGCGGTTCCAGCCAGGCGTCCGTCAAAAACGGTGACATGGATCGTGTGTTCGCCTTCCGTCAAGTTCCCAAGATTGAGGGCGAAAGCTCCCTCCGGCGAGCTGGTGTGACCGTGCCGGGTCGGAGTGGGATTGTCATTGATTCGAACCTCGACAACGGCCCCCATCACGGGAAGAAAACTTCCCCATTCGTAGTTGGACTGCCCAGCGACGACGCAGTCTTGGAAAGTATAAATCCGCGTCGGCATGCTCAGATGGACATCCATCGCGTAGCTCCCATTGACGACACCCACGAAGAGACCGAACGAGGTTTGGTTGTTTGCGAAATTGGCCTCGGCAACCGGCAGCAGCGTGGATGTTTCCGTGGCCTGATTGATTTCCGCCTGGCTGCGGTTGGCTTCAAATTCCACCTGGACCGTGAGCACGCGAGGGCCATCCGGATATCCCCCTTCCGCATACCAGTTCGTTATTTCGGTTCCGGACGAATCCGTGCCGACCGTCCAGGGAATTCTGAGAAAGGCGGACTGTCCCGCCCCCAGTGCCGACCTTCCCGGTCCGGAGGGTCGCACCGTCGTGGCTGCATCGACCTTGAAGTCTCCGAGAGTGTATTTGGCAATGGAAACGGGATTTCCATTTTCAAAAACGGTCAGCAGAATCGGCTCGTCGGCGGGACAGTCCGCATAGCCGGAGTTTTGAATGCCGGTCTCGATGAAGACCCGGTCTCCCTTGATCGGATTCCAGACAAGGGTTCCATTTTCATCAACCAAACGGGTTTCCGCAGCGGAAAGCGTCAGATCCGGGAAGTCCACGACATCGTGGATTTGAACATCGAAAGTGACCGGATCGGACCAGACATTGCGATTGTCCTGCACGCAGAAGCCGATCCGCCAACTCCCTACGGGGAGCGCATTGGTGTGAACGGTTGGAGTCGTGCCAAGGAGGGCCGCGTGCCCGCTCGTTCCCTGGTCATCCAAACGCGCGTAGGTCCACTGGAAATTGACAATCGGATAGCTGCCCGTTCCGCTTCCGGCGATGGTAATCAACTCGCGTTCGTTCGCGGATTCGAGCGACCGGGTGATTGTCGCAGTGGGACGGTTGGTTTGAACAGTCAGACCGGCCACGCTGCTGTCCGCAGTTCCCCCGCTGGTCGTCGCCCGGCACCAATAATCTCCGGCGTCATCCAGCGCGGGGGTCTGAATTTTCAAAACGCTGCTAGTGGCACCTGAAAGCCTGCCGCCATCGGAAAGCGGCTGGTCGCCCTTGTACCACTGGTAGGATGTGGCATTCGTCGTGGCCACGGTAAACGTCGCCTCACCCGCATTGAGATCGACCGTTGTGGAGCCGGACTCTGAAGTGAACTCGGGAGGGGGAAGGATGCCTGTTCCGCGGACATCGAGCCATGCGTAATCGACTCCTGAAAAGCCAATGGTTTTTTGGGTCAGGCCATCTGCGGACGGCAGAAAGCGAACCGTCCTCACCACGGAAGCTCCCGGGGCAAGGCTGTAACTGTCAGATCCCGCCACAGTGAACGAGCCGATGGGATAAATCTGCCCGGTGAGCGTGCCGCCTCCGGCATTGGAGATTGTCACATTCACATCCGCCGAGGTTCCGATCAGGTGGGAGCCGAAGTCGTGTTCCTGTGTGGAGAGCCGCATCATGGGCTGGCCCTGCTCCGGCTGTGTGAATCCGGTGTTGGCGGCGGGAGCCGTCGCCTGTCCCCTGTCGTTCCTTCCCCACAAGACAAGCGTGCCATCATTTTTGATGCCGACGTTGTGGTAATGGCCCGCTGCGACCGCGACGAAGCCCGTATTCGGCGAAGGAACGGAAAGCACACCGTAGATGTTGCGACCCCAAACAACGACAGAGCCGTCTTTTTTCAGCCCGATGGTGTGATAATATCCGGCGGAAACACCGACGAAATCCGCATTCGGAGCAGGAATGTTGCATTGGCCGTAGGCATTGCGGCCCCACGCGGCGAGCGTCCCGTCGTTTCGCAAGGCCACGGTATGGAAGGCTCCGGCGGAAACGACCGCAAAGTTCGCGTTCGGAGAGGGAACATTGCATTGGCCGTCGTCATTGCGCCCCCAGGCGACAACCTGCCCGTTCCTCTTCAGACCGACACTGTGAGAGGCCCCGGCGGCGATGCCGATGTAGTCGGAATTGGGGGCAGGAATGTTGGTCTGCCCATAGTCGTTTTTTCCACATGCGACGATGATTCCATCATTCAAAAGAGCCATGCTGTGGTAATGGCCCGCCGCGATGGCCGTGTAACGTTTTTGGCCTTTTACCGGATCCAACGAAGGCGGGGGAACGGCCGCTTGACCATTGTCGTTACTTCCCCAAGCGAGGACTGTGCCGTCGCCTTTCAAACCGAGCGAGTGGTAAAACCCAGCAGCCACGGCAACAAAATTTGCATTGGACGCAGGCAGGGAAACCTGCCCGTTGTCATTGGATCCCCATGCGTCGAGCGATTCATCGAACTTCAATCCCAGAGAATGATAAGCTCCACCACTGACAAAGTCCGCTCTTTGGATCATCGGAAGTGATGTCTGCGCAAAGGCAGGGAGCACAGCCCCCACGGACAGCGCAAAAAATAACAATCTTCTCTTGAAGGAACTGGCAGGCTTGTTGGTTTTCATGAGTTTCAGCTTTCTCGACGGACGCTCGCAGCCGGATTGGCAGAAAAAAGAAAAGCTTTTCTAAATAAAGTAGAACGCCTTGTGATGTCCCGGAGCCCGCTGCATCAATGGGTGCTTTGCGCGAAAGGGCAGCGTTCGCTGTTCGGGCAGATGAAGTGCTGAAGGGGAACTCCTGTATATTTCGCAAGCAAGAGCATGTTCTCTCCGGAGGGAATGCTGCGGCCTGTTTCCCAATGTCCCCAGCTCGATGTGTGCACGCCCATTTCTCCGGCCACTTCGGAGATCTTCCTGGATTTTGCCTGCCGCCATTGCCTGAGACGTGTGCCGAATTGCGATTGCATGGCGGTTTTCGACAGCATGATCGGAACTTCCAATTCTGACTGCTGTCCGTTTCTGCTCATGGTCGCTCGGTAAGCCACCGGGAACGCTTGGACAAGTCGCGGGATGTTACGATTTCGTCACATTTTCTCCCGGCATCTGGAGAGGACAATTCATCATCTTCATTTCTGTTGAAGACTTGCATGCAGCGAGTGGTTGGTGAAAAGTCACCCTCATGGCAAGCGACCTTGTTCCCGGCGACCAGGCTCCGGATTTCTCTTCGATTGCAGTGGGTGCGGAATACGGAAAAGGCGCGCCCGTGAGGCTCTCCGACTTCCGGGGCCGCACTGTGGTCCTGTATTTTTATCCGAAGGACGATACGCCGGGATGCACCACGCAGGCTTGCGCGCTTCGAGACCGGTATTCCCACCTCACGGATAAAAACGCCGCCGTGTTTGGTGTCAGCGTGGACCCCGTGGAGAGCCATCTGAAGTTTATCGAGAAATACGATCTGCCGTTCCCGCTGCTCAGCGATGAATCGCATGCGGTGCTTGGTGCCTACCGGGTCTGGGTTGAGAAAAGCATGTATGGGGAAAAATACATGGGCACCGAACGCTCGACGTTTGTGATCCGGCCTGATGGGACGATCAAATCGATATTCCGGAAAGTGAAGCCCTCCGAGCATGTGGACACGTTGCTCGACGATCTTGCGCATTTTGAATCGTGACTCCCTGCTGACCGTTTACGACCGCCTCACCGGGCTCGTCGAGAGGCTGCCCGGAGGGCTTCAGAAGCCGATCCTCCGGGAGCTGACACCCATCCGTCAGGTGTTCCTCGAGCACCGGCCTGCGCGGTTGATGCTGGTGGGAAACCCGTGCGGAACGGCCCAGGAAATCCTCGCTTCGCTCGGCGCGCGGGGGCTCGAAACCGGCGGAAGCGACAACGGCTGGCGCTCGTATCGCGTTCCCGGGCGCGGGGAAATCCTGATCCTCGACGCGCGGCGGGATGTGTCGCAAGAGCATGTCCGGACCGGATTGGACCGGCACCAGCCGGATGCGGTCCTCTTCCTGGAGACGCCGGACACGCGGGACGGGGACTGGAAAAATTCCGTTTTGCGGGGCGGCCTCGTCGGATGCCCCGTCGTGGCGGTGACGACGGGCAGCGCCTTCCGGCTCCAGGCGATGCTGGCGGCGGAGTCCGCTCTCGCCAAGCGGGTGTCGCGCGTTCTTTCCCCGGACGATTCCGCGTGCGCCGAGGCCGTTTGTGCGGCGCTTCCGCTTCCGGCCCAGCTCGAGTTTGCGAGGATGACCGGCGCGCGCCGCGCGCAGGCGCACATCGCGGGGTCGCTGTTGAAATCCTTCAGCGCGGTCTGCGGGGTCATCGGGGTGCAGCCGATCCCGCTGGCGGACATGCCGGTCCTTACGACCTTGCAGACGCTCATGGTCGGGATGATCATCCATACGACCGGTCGCCCGTTCAGCGCGCGGCTGGTGGCGGAGTTTCTCGGGGCGCTCGGCTTCAACATCGGCGCGGGGCTCGTTCTGCGCGAGGGGGCGCGGGCGATCGTCAAAGTCATCCCGGTCTGGGGGAATGCGGTCTCGGGGTTTATCGCCGGGGCCGGGACGTATGCCATCGGCAAGGCCGCCATCGCCTATTTCATCGAGGAGACACCGATCACCGAGACCCGACGGGTCTTCCGCCGACTGCTCCTGCGGCCCGGAAGAAAATCGTCCCCTCCCGAACTCCCGCCGCCAAGGGTGTGAACGGCGGCGAGGCCTGTCGGTTTTGATCTGCTTGCATGGCTTCAAGTCCGGGTTGACAGTGGGGGCCTATGAAGTTCCGCACAGGGCTGAAAAGGGCGGCGATCTTTGTTGCCGCGCCCTTTGTGGCGGGGACGATTTTTTTGGAGTGGAAAATCCGGCATGCCCCGATTCCGGAATCTCTGCTGCACCCGTCGCCGACGACCCCGGTCCTCGAGGATTTGCGGGGGCGTCCGTTTTCGTCTCCGTCCGCGGATTTTGCGAGGGATGCGCGGCCGGGCCGGCTGAAGGATTTCGGCCCGTGGCTGCCCGCAGTGACGGTTGCGGTCGAGGACCGCAGGTTTTATCGGCACCGGGGCGTGGACCTCGTTTCGATGGCGGGCGCATCGCTGCGCAATCTTCGGAGCGGCCGGATTATTTCCGGGGCTTCGACAATCACCCAGCAGACCGTCAAGCTCGGCACCGGGAGGACCCGCAGGACCTTTGATGCGAAGTGGCGCGAAGCCTTTGCGGCCATGCGCCTGGACCGGGAATGGACGAAGGAGCGGATTCTTGAAGCCTACCTCAACCGCCTCGACTACGGGAACCGGCGGGTCGGCCCGGTTGCGGCGGCCCATGCCTATTTCGGGAAGGCCCCGGCGGATCTCACGTTCGCCGAGGCGGTTTATGTGGCGGGGATCCCGCAGTCGCCGTCCCGCCTGAACCCGTGGAGGAATCCGGCCCGGGCCCTCGATCGCTACCGGCGCAATATTTTGCGGATGTCGGAGCAGGGCCTTCTTCCCGCAGGCATGACGGCGGAGGCATTGCTCGCCTCGCCGCCGACCCCAGGATGTTTCGAGCCGCCCTCCGACGCGCCGCATTTCGCCCGCGAGGCGCTCGCCCGTTTGCGTCCCGGCGACACAGGCCGCCGGAGCACGCTGGATCTCGATCTCCAGCAGGTGGTCCGAAGGATTGTGGAATCCGCCAGAAAGTCCCTCGAGCCTCTTGGGGCATCCGCCTGCGGGGCCGTGGTCGTGGACAACGCCAGCGGGGGAGTGCGTGCGATGGTCTCCTCTTCGCCCCCCCAACAAAAAGACGTCAACGCCACCATGACACCCCGGAGCGCCGGCTCCACGCTGAAACCCTTTCTTTACACGGCCGCCATCGAGCGGCGGGTCGTGACGGCCGCCACGTTGCTGCCGGACACCGAGGAGGCGATCCGCGGCACCTACCCGGATTATGACCCGCAAAACTACAACCGCCGGTTCCTCGGTCCGGTCCGCGTTCGCGAGGCCCTGGGGAATTCGCTCAACGTGCCGGCCGTGGTCACGCTCGGGAAGTTGGGGGCGCGCGAGACATTCGGGAAGCTCGGCGCGTGGGGGTTTCGGTTCCGGGGGGACTTCGATTCCTACGGGGCGGGATTCATATTGGGCAACGCGGAGATTTCGCTCCTGGACCTCGCGGGGGCCTTCGCGTCGTTGGCGAGGGGAGGGGAGGCATGGAGGGCGACGATGCTTGTCGGCGAACCGGTCGAACCCGTGCGATGCGCTTCGGGGGCGGCGAGCGCGATCGTGGCCGACATCCTTTGCGACAACGGTTCCCGCCGCCTCTCGTTCGGCGACAATTCGCCGTTGAACGTCGGGGTCCGGGTCGCGGTGAAAACCGGGACGAGCTCGGGGTTCCGCGACGGCTGGTGCGTGGGTTTCACCAAGGAACACACGGTCGCCGTTTGGGCGGGAAATCCTGACGGGTCGCCGATGAATGCGGCGCTTGCGGTCCATTCCGCCGCGCCGGTCTGGAACGCCATCACCCAATACCTGCTCGCAGAAGGGGATTCCCCCCTGCCCTCGCCCAGCGAATCTCTGGGGTTGGAAAAAAGGGAAATCGCCCGCGAGACCGGATTGCTTCCGCGCGAGGGCGAGCCCGTGCTTCAGGAATGGTTTCTTCCCGGCACCGCGCCGACGGCCTCCTCGTCGACGATGCACGAGGACCGGGGCGGTCGGGAGGTTCTGCTCCTGCCCGCCGAGTATGCGGGCTGGTGCGCGGGCCCGCAGAACCGCATCGGCGCGGTCGCCAGGACCGGGGACTTTCAGATCCTCTTTCCAAAAGACGGGTCGGTTTTTGTGCTCAATCCCAACCTCCCAAAAAACCAGCAGATCCTCGTTCCCAAGTGCACCGACCCTTCCTGCGAATGGTTTGCCAACGGGGAAAAAATCGAGACCGGACGGTTTCGCCTCCAGCCCGGAGAGTGGACGCTCACCGCGAGGTCGGGTCCGCGCGAGCGCAGCGCCAAGATCCGCGTCGAATAGCTATTCGCGGAAAAGGGAGATGGGCATTCAGAGGCTCTCGTAAAGATCGCGCGTCTGGCGGGCGATCGATCTCCAGGAAAAGACCTCGATGGCGCGCTGGCGGCCGGCCTTTCCGAAGGCGATGCGTTTGGCGGGGTCGGCCATGAGCTCGTTGACCCGTGCCGCGAGGTCCTTGGAAAACCGCGCGGGTTCGAGCGGTTCGAACGGGGATTCCTCCATCTGCCCGACCGCCACGAGATAGCCGGTCTCCCCCTGGCGCACAACCTCGCGGATGCCTCCGACCGCGCTCGCGACAACCGCCGTCCCGCAGGCCATGGCCTCCAGGTTGATGATGCCGAACGGCTCGTAGATCGAGGGACAGACGAAGACCCCCGCGTGCGTGTAGAGTTCGATTTTCGAGCGGTTGTCGAGCATTTCCTCGATCCAGAGGACGCCCGGACGCAGGCGCTGGGCTGCGGCGACGGCCTTCTTCATCTCCGCGGCAATCTCCGGGGTGTCCGGGGCCCCCGCGCACAGGACGACCTGGAATCCCGGATCGAGGTGTTTGATGGCGTTGACCAGATGGACGATCCCCTTCTGCCGCGTGATTCTTCCGACAAAAAGGATGTAGGGCTCGTGCGGGTTGACTCCGAGCCTGCGGAGCGCGGCATGCGACTCGACCGGACGGTATTCGTCGGGGTCGATGCCGTTGTAGATGATATGCAGTTTCCGCGGGTCGACGTCGAAGAGCCGGGAGATGTCGCGCCGGGTTTCCTCGGACACCGCGATGACGGCATCCGCCATTTCCAGCGCGGTCTTTTCGAGCCAGCAGGTGAAGTCGTAACCGCCGCCGAGCTGCTCCCGTTTCCACGGGCGCAGGGGCTCGAGGGAATGGACGGTGACGACGAGCGGGATCCCGTAGTTCCATTTCGCGAGGATCCCCCCGAAATGCGAATACCACGTGTGGCAGTGGACGACGTCCGCCTCGATCCTGCACGTGTTGAAGTCCAAACACCGCTGCACCGCGCCGAACGCCGGCTGCAGGGGGGGCGGGCAGGTGTAGGCGTCGGAAACGAGGCCGAAGCCCATGACGGAGAGGTTCGCGGCGGCGGAATTCTGATCCCCGAAACACCGGACTTCGACAGGCATCAGCTTGGCGAGCTCTCGGCTGAGGTATTGGACATGGACGCCAGCTCCCCCGTAGATGCGGGGAGGATACTCGTTTGTCAGAAACAATGCTTTCATGGAATGGGAAGGTCGTGCGCGGACGGCACCCCTCAAGCACCGCCCCCGAGCAGCCAGGTGAGGCGTCCGTTTGCGGGGACCACCCCGGCGCTCGGGTAGATGGAATTCCCTGCGAGGACTTCCTTCAGGACCGCCTCCTTGCCCGGGCTGCTGACCAGGAAACAGACATGGCGGGCGGCGTTCAGGAGCGGGTAGGTGAACGTGAGCCGGTGCGCCGAGAACTTCGGCACGTAGTTCGCCACGACGAGGCGGTCGGTGACGCGGAGTGCCTCCGTGCCGGGAAAAAGCGACGCGGTGTGCCCGTCGTCGCCCATGCCGAGAAGAATCAGGTCATGCACATACGGGGTCGAGCGGGCGAGGAGTTCCCTCCCGTATTTTTCCGCAGCGGACGCGGGATCGGATTCCCCCTCCATGCGGAGGATGCTGGTGCCCGGGACGCGCGCCGGGTCGAACCACGCCTTTTTGGCCATCAGGAAATTGCTCTGCCCGTCGTCCGGCGGGACGCAGCGCTCGTCGCTGAACGTGATCTCCCATTTGTCCCACGGCAGATCGAGCCCGGCGAGCGCCGCATAAACCGGGCGCGGGGTGTTGCCGCCGCTCAGGGCGATGCGGAAAACGCCGCGGGCGGCGATGGATTTTTCCGCTTCTCCGGTGATGAGGGCGGCGGAGTCGGGGACGAAGGACCGGGTGTGCAGGATCTCGGGCGGCATCGCTACATCAAACGCGCTGGAATCAAAAATTGCAACTGCCCGCAGCCGTGGTCCGGCGACGCGATCTCCACGACCGCGAGCGTGGCTTTGCGGATTTTCAAAGCCGAGGGGTCAAGAAGGCCGACGAGGCAGGCGATGGCGTCGCTGAAGTCCGGTTCATGGCCCACGAGCAGGATGAAATCCTTTTGCGAATAGGCTCTGATTTGCTTGAGGAAATCCCCCGGCTCCATCCCGCAGGAAAGCCAGCCTTCTTCGACCAAATCGCACCCGGTCGTCACCGCCACGAGCGCGGCGGTCTGCCGCGCACGGACGACTGGGCTGGTGACGATGAGGTCCGGCAGGAGGCCGTTGCGCTGGAAGAATTTTCCGGCCTTGGCGGCCTGTTCGAGCCCCTTCGGCGTGAGTTTCCGCCCGAAGTCGGAACCGTGTCCGTCTTCCGCCTCCGCGTGCCTCAGGAAGCCGATGGTCATGGTTTCACATGCTCATCCCGCCGTCCACCGCGAGGACTTGGCCCGTGATGAACGAGGCTTCGGGGCTGGCGAGAAACGCGACTGCGGCGGCGATGTCGCTGCCGACGCCGAATTTCGAGAGGGGGATTTGGGAGAGCGCCCCTTTGCGCACATCCTCGCCGAGGCCCGAGGTCATGTCGGTTTCGATGAATCCCGGGGCGATGACGTTGACCGTGATGCCCCGGCTGGCGATTTCCCGGGCGACGCTCTTGCTCATGCCGATGAGCCCGGCCTTGCTGGCCGCGTAATTCGCCTGTCCCGGCAGGCCCATGAGCCCGCTCACCGAGCTGATGTTGATGATGCGACCAGACCGTTGCTTGACCATCGGGCGGAGGACCGAACGGGTGAAATTGAAGGCGCCTTTGAGGTTGGTGGAGAGCACGACATCCCAGTCCTCGCTCGACATCCGCATGACGAGCGTGTCACGGGTGATTCCGGCGTTGTTGACCAGAACGTCACAACGCCCGAAGTCGGCAAGGATTTGCTCGCCGGCTTTCTGCACGGCGTCGAAGTCCGCGACGTCCACCGCGTAGGGGCGCGCGCACCCCGGGTGGGCCGAGTTGATGGCTTCGGCGGTTCTGGCGGAGTTCGATTCCGTGCGGCTGACCACCGCGACCTTCGCTCCCTCATCGGCGAGGCGTTTTGCGACCGCTTCGCCGATCCCCCGGCCCGCTCCCGTGACAATGGCAACCTGATTCTCGAATCTCTTCATATGTTGGAAACAACAGAGGACACGGGCGGGCCGGAGTTGGAAATCTCTTTTTTGGAGAAAATGGCGGGCCGGGTGCCAGAAGTTGCAATCGGCTGGGGGGATGCCAGGAGAGCCTGGAGGCCCCGCCCGTGTGGGTGATTTCCCGTTTCACATTTTCCGGTGAAGCGGTCAGGATGTGATGATTCATGGACCAGGAAGCATTTTATCTCATCAACCATTCCTGGGCCTGTCCGGTTCTGGACATGGTGATGGCGGTGGCTTCGAGCTGGGATTTTTGGTGGCCATTTTTGGTGGTGGGCGGGCTGGCGATTTTGGTGTTCGGGGGGGGGCGGGCGCGCATGATGCTGCTGGCTGTCGGGGTTTCCATCGGCATCACGGATGCGGTGGTGGTGGATTCGTTGAAACGCATCGTGGGGCGTCCGCGTCCGCACGAGGAACTCGTGGGGGCGCGCACATTGGACCTGGCGAAGGCGAAGCCCCGGTTCCTCGCGCTGGCCAAGCCGCTCAAGGAGAAGTATTCGGAGCCCGGCATCCGCCCGCTTCGTGGAAACTCGTTTCCCTCCGGCCATGCCTCGAACAATTTTGCGATGGCGACCGTCGTGGCGGTCTTCTACCGGCGTTGGGGCTGGCTGGCATTTCTGCCGGCGTCGCTCGTTGCCTACAGCCGGATTTATGTGGGCTCCCACTGGCCGGCGGATGTTTTGGTCTCGTGCTTTTTGGGTGCCGGCATCGCCTTGTTCGTCGTGGCCGGACTCGATGCGGCCTGGCGGAAATGGGGCGGGCGGTGGTTCCCGTCATGGCATGCCAGGCTCCCCACGCTTCTCGGCTGATGAAACTGAAATATCTGCTTCCCCTGCTTTTGTTGGTTACGGCATTGCGTGCCGCGTGGGTCCTGACCCATGAGGTCGCGCCCGCCGAGGCCTACTATTGGATGTGCTCCAACCGCCTGGCCGCCGGGTATTTTGACGGGCCCGCAGGGACGGCATTCCTGGTGCGGGCGTTCGGCGGGAATTTCGAGGCGGCACGGATTTTCTGGCCGGTGCTGGCATTTTTCGGAGGCTGCACCGCCTGGCTGTTCGCGCGCCGGATGTATGATGCGGACGTCGCGGGATGGTGCGTGATTTTTCTCAACCTCCTGCCGGCCTTCAACACGGCGTCCGTGGAGGTCGGGCCGCTGATGCCCGCATTGGTTTCGGTGTTGACGGGACTCGTGTTCGCGCGCGTGGCGTGGGATGGCCGACGATGGGCGTGGGTGGGGGCCGGGGTGTTCTTCGGGGCGGCCTTGTTGTTCCGCCACGAGGCCATCCTGGTGCCGGCCGGGCTCGTGGCTGCTGCGCTTTCCAGCGTCCGGCACAGGACGGCCGAGGATCTTCTCGGCCTGCTGTCCATCGTGGTCTGCTGCGTCCTCGCCCTCCTGCCGTCGCTCCTGTGGAACGCCTCGCTGGAATGGATCCCGGTTGCGGGGGGGACATGGAAGACGGCGTGGGAGTTCCGGACGGGCCCCTTTCTGCAAAGCCTCGCCGGTTTTGCGATGGAGTTCTCGGCGGCAGTGCTCGTGGCCATCGTTGCCAGCCTGGTTTTTTTGGCTCGCAATGCCCGGCGGCATGGCCGCGCGGTGTTCATCCTGGCCGCCTGCGGGCCCGCCTGGGCCTGGGCGTTCTACACGTTGCTGCGCGGGGGAGATGCGGTCGCGTCCGGAATCCTCGGGGTCGTTCCTCTGGCCGCGTTCGCCATTTTTTCCATGCGGAAAAACCGCCTGGCACCCGCCATCGGAGGCTCCGTGGCGGCTGTCGCCCTGGTCGCGAGCGGCCACGCCCTGTGGGCGGGAACGAGGGTCTCCTGGAAGGCGGTGGCCGACCAGGTCCGCGATTCGGCCCGCGATCTTCCGGCTTCGGAAGGCGGGGGATTCATCATCGCAGAGGATGCCAGCCGCGCTGCCGTTCTGGGGTATTATCTGCCGGGAGCGGGAAACTACCCGCCGGTGTTCGTGCCGGAATCTCCCGACCTCTCAAGCCAGTTCGGGCTCTGGCCGTCGTATGCCGATTTCGTCGAAGGCGACCGCGTCGCGGACGAGTATTTCCGGGAGCAAAAAGGGGTGGTCCGGGAGCAAATGGGGGTGAATCCGTTTGTCGGACGGAATGCGCTTTACCTGGGGCACGACCTGCCGCAAACGATCAAGGGTGCCTTTCAGGATGTCCGTCCCCTCCGCCAAGTCGCCACTCCCGATGGCCGGGAACTCACGATTTATCTCTGCCTCGGGTATCAGACGCTTCCGCTCTGAGCCGCTTCAGGCCGGGGAGGAGGCCCCGGGGGAAGGGGGTTTGTCCCAGAAGTAGCGTTTCAGGAGCACCTTCAATGTGGCGGTGAGCGGCACCGCCAGCAGGGCACCGAGGAGGCCGCCGAGGATCAAACTCCACGCCAGAACCGACAGGATCACGGTCAGCGGATGCAGGCCGACCGAGTCGCCCACGATCTTCGGGGCGATGAGCATCCCGTCGATGTTGTTGGCCACGATGAAAATCACCGTGACCCAGAACGGATGCGCCCAGTCCCCGTATTGGCAGGCGGCGATGATCACGGCGGGAATCCACGTGATCATCATCCCGAGATAGGGGATGAGCCCGAGAACCCCGACCATGAGGCCGATGAGCACGGCGAAATCGAGCCCCATGACGAGGAGCGCCGTGGCGATCAGCACCCCGTCGATCATGCTGACAAGCAGCTGGCCGCGAAAAAAACTGACGAGATACGAGTTGATTTCACCGACCAGCGAAACGATCTCGATTTTCAGCGGGGAGGCCCGCATCGGAAGGTATTGGCTCCAGTTGTTCACGATCGCCGGGCTTTCCTTCAAAAAGAAAAACAAAAAGATCGGAACGAGGATCAGGCTGAGGAGAAATCCGAACACCCCCAGGAATCCGCCGAGGCTGCGCTGGAGGAATTTTCCCGATTCCAGCGCCAGGTCCGGGACCTTTTGCTGGAGCCACGTCCCGGCCTCGCTGATGCTCTTGGCCGCGAAGGCCGTGAACTGGTCCTTGTTGGTTTGCGCGGGATCATCGGGGCTCTTGAACAGCGGGTTTTCCGAGAGTGCGTGAAGGCGGTTCATGGCGTCCAGCGCGAGGTTCTGGGCTTTTTCCGAGTAGGTCGGAAAGCCTCTGAGAAACACGTTCCCCTGCCGGTAGGCCGCCGGGATGATCCAGATGAGAATGCCGGCAAAGATCGAGATCACCGCCAGATACACGATGATGATGCTGAAGATCCGCGAAATTTTGAAGCGCATCAGCCACCGGACGACCGGATCGAGGAGAAACGCCAGGATCGCCGCGATCGCCACCGGGATGAGAACCGGCTGCAGAAAGGAAATGGCCCCGACCAGGATGCCGCCCACGCGGACGAGGATATATCCGATCACGTAGGCGGAGACTGCCGTGAGCGCGGCCCAGAGAAGCTTCTTTTGGAACGGGGTCGGGTGCATGGACGGCTACTCAGTAACCCCCGGACCGGGGATCATCAAACCATTTCGTGTATATGGGGTCAAAGATACCCAAATCTGCTTCGCCTATATCCACCAATTTGCCAGAAATCTTCGCCTGACCCCATTTTCCATTTCGAGGGCAGGCGGGCGGTGACATTGCCCGTCGCGTCGGAGAGCGCCATCGTGCTCCCCTGCCAGTTGTAGTGGTAGAACGATGTCGTTGCCGAGCCTCCGCCGCTAGGGGGGCGTTTCCTCGTAGATCAAGCCGAGTCCATAGACGTAGCGGGTGACACTACCGTCTGGATTCGTTTTGACCAGAAGTCTGTCAAGTCCGCCACGGCTCCATGTGTAGTTCGTGGTCTGGCTGGCTTTGGTGCTGCTCGCCTGTTCTCGGCGTCGTAAACATAGGTGATTCCGCCCACACTGAGGAGGCGATTGCGGGTGTCCCATGTGACGGTGCCAAGGAGGGTGCCATTGACCGGCACGGAGAGAAGGTTGCCTGTCATTCGCGACAGTCTGCCCGTTCCAGTTGTCCACATAGCACGCGCAGGTCGCGAGTCTCACTCGGTTTCATAAGGAACACCCGGCTGAAAACGCACAGGGTATTTCGCGGGTTGCCGGGAACAGCGGTGGTTTTGGCGGGTCCGGCCGTTGACTTGTCAGGATGATGAACGAAAGCCGCTCCGCCTTTGTTTGTTGCGGACCGTGAGTAGGAAGAAGCTTGCCCGTGTGTATGCCTCTTTTGGTATTGTCTTTGCTATGGTTGGAATTGTCAAGTTCCAACCGCATTCTGCAACAAGCGCTCACCAACCAAAGGCTGAGAGAATACGGTGTTCCTGACATGCGCACATTGTGGATTAAGCTTCACTACGGGCCAAAAGCCCGAGTCTGATTGGAACCGCCCGGTGCGGACCCGCACGCCGGGTGGTGTGGGACCCGTGGCTGACTAATACTCAGTCACGGGGACCCGATTCGCATTATATTTATTCGTAATGTGTCCACAACCGCAATACCTTAACAACCCGCTCAGTCATGAGCACCTGATACACAAGTCTGTGCTGAATATTGATTCTTCGGGAATATGCGCCAGCAAGATCGCCGATGAGCTTCTCGTAGGGGGGAGGGTTCTGGAAAGGATCATCCGCCAGAATATCCAATAGAAGTTGTGCCTTCGGTTTGAGACCGGCGCTTGCAAGCTTCTTGGCGTCCTTCTGCGCTTGCTTGGTGAAGACGAGAAGGTATTTCACCAATCAAGCTTCTTGGCACACGCAGCGACTGGAGTGGCGAGTCCGGAACGAATGGATTCCCGCATACCCGGAATCGAAACCAAATACAGGCTCTCCTGAATGGCCCGCCAGTCGTCCTCGGCAACGAGAACAGCACTGGAGCGTTTGCCAGTGATCTGAATCGGCTCGTGAGAGTCCGAGGCATCGTCAAGGAGCTTGTAGATCATGGATCGTGCTGTGGTGGCTGTAACTGTCTGCATGGGGAAAACGTGCGTGATTACGTGCGTCTAGTCAAGCGATATTCTCTGCAGCCTCCGGAAGAAGTGCCGCGCCGCCGATCTGGCGGACGAAACCGCGCGCAAAACGTGTTCGATGCGCCGCTGCACGCGCCCCAGACCCACAGGTGTCGGCAAGGTTTTCATGTTGATTGAAGCGATCTCCTCATCGCTCACCTTACATCCCACCGGATATTTTCTTCGATCCAGCCGACAGGTAGCCTTTAGTCCTTTTGCAGTGGTTTCCCCTTGCTCTCGCCCGGAGCTCTGTGTCACAGTCCCCTCCCGGTTTCGAGGAGGTCGCAGGCAACCTTCCCCCCGCACAAGATGAGCGGGTCAAAAACTGCCCTGTGGTGTAATGGTAACACAGTGCCCTTTGGAGGCATTATTCATGGTTCGAGTCCATGCGGGGCAGCCAAGTATTTATCAGGGTTTGCGGGCGGTATGCCCAGAAATGGGCCAGCGCAACATTGCGCACGCCCCGCAACCCCCTTCCTGCCAAACTTTTTTTTGGGTTAGTATTTCGGCATCGAGGGATCGACCTTCTCCCACCAGTCGCGGAGCCCGCCCGCGAGGTTGAAGGTTTTCGTGAATCCGGCCTTCTGGAGTTCGCGGACCGCCGTCGCGCTGCGCGGTCCGAGCTTGCAGATGAAAACCATCTCGTCTGCGGAATCGAGCTCGCTCATCCTCGAGGCGAGTTCGCCGAGCGGAATCAATTTCGAGCCGGGAATCCGGGCGATGTCCCATTCGAATGTCTCGCGGACATCGACGAGGACCAGCCTGTCGCCGCAGTCGAGCCGGGACTTGAGATCTTCGGCGGAAATTTCCGGGACCGGCGGTTCGGCCTCCTCGGCTTCTTTCGCCTGCGGGATCCCGCAGAACTGCTCGTAGTCGACGAGTCCGGTGATCGTCGGATTTTCCGAGCAAACCGGGCACTTGGGATCTTTGCGGACCTTGAACTCGCGGAACTTCATTTTGAGCGCGTCGAAATGGACGAGCCGTCCGACGAGCGGCTCGCCGATTCCGACGATCAGCTTGATGGCCTCGATGGCCTGCATTACGCCGATGACGCCCGGAAGGACGCCCAGCACGCCGCCTTCGGCGCAACTCGGCACCATCCCCGGAGGCGGGGGCTCCGGGTAGAGGCAGCGGTAACACGGCCCCCCGAGGTGCGGCGCAAAGACGGTGCACTGCCCGTCGAAGCGGAAGATCGAGCCGTAGATATTCGGCTTTTTCAGGAAGACGCAGATATCGTTGGAAAGATAGCGCGTGGGGAAATTGTCGGTGCCGTCGATCACGATGTCGTAGGGCCCGACGAGTTCCCGCGCGTTTTCCGAAGTGAAAAATGCGTCGTGAAGTTCGACTTGGACGTTCGGGTTGATCTCCTTGATCCGGTCGCGTGCGCTGTTGATTTTTTTCCGTCCGACATCCTTGGTGCCGTGGAGGATCTGCCGCTGGAGGTTCGAGTAATCGACGACATCGAAATCCACGAGGCCGATGGTCCCGATCCCGGCGGCGGCGAGGTAGAGACCGATCGGCGACCCCAGCCCTCCGGCCCCGATGCAAAGGATCTTGGCCGCCTTGATGCGGCGCTGCCCCTCGAGTGTCACCTCGGGCATGATCAGATGCCGGGAGTAGCGGGCGACCTCATCGTTGCTGAATTCCACGGATTCCCACCGGGATGGATCCAAAATGCTCTTGCTCATATCGGTCAATGAAAGGGTGGTGCGCCGAGAACCCCTCCGGCTGCTGCGGCGATGGCCAGTTGGCTCATGGTGACCGGACCGCTCGATTCCAAAAAGACCCCGTCCTCCAGGCGCTGCTGCGAGAGGATCACGGGCGGAAGGTGGCGGGAGATCGTGCCCATCTGAGGCAGTTTTCCCGTATCGATCATGTCGGCGGCACCGGGCATGACCTGGGCCCCGAACAAAATCACCGGGCGCAGGACGGTGTAGGCGCGTTCGAAGACGGAACGCGTGTCGATGAAGGCGAACACCTCGTTCGCCGACCGGAAGGCGGGGATCGCCGGGGCAAACGCCGGGAGCCCGTCGATCGCCGCACCCTGCGAGCGGGCCGCCTTGGAAACGCTCGAGGGATCGATGCCGAGAACCAGAAATTGGTCGGTCAGGGTCAGGGTGGGGGAGGCCAGGGGGGTCGAGACCGAGGGGATGCTGTAGAGTTTGATCCCTTCCTCTTCGACAATCCGCGTCTCGGGGAAAAATGCCATGAGCTTTTTCAGGGCGTCCGCCGCCTTGGCCTGGTCGCGGATTTCAACGGCGAGCACCCCCGAGGGAGCCATCTGCCCTGCCCCCCAATTGACGACCACCGCGCATTCCGGCCCGCACGCTGCGGAGGCCAGCTCCGCAAACTCGACGATCGATGCCTGCGGGGCGGCCCCCTCCATGGCTTTCTGGAGAAGGGTCGGCAACCCCGTGAAGCGGGCCAGGAAATCCACGAACACGACGGTCTCGGGAGCGGTGAACCGGGCGGTTTTGTGCGTGAGCGTGTCGGCGGATTTCTGGCCCTCGCGCAGGAGGAAGAGCGCGTCGCGCTGGAGCTCCCCGTCGAATTTCAAAGTGCCGCCCACCGCCTCGGTGGACCTGAGATCCTCCACCTGCTCGGGAATCGATTCCGCCCCCAGTGCCCGCCCGGTCTCCAGGAGCACGTCAAGTGCTTTTTGCGGCTGCAGGAAAAAGGCGAAATCCGGGGCTTTCAGCATCCGCTTGGAAACTTCCCGAAACCGCGGGTTTGCGGCGAGGGCCGGGGAGCTTCGCTTTCCGCGGACCCTGTCGAGCGCCGATTTGATCAGGTCGCCGTCCGTGGAAACAAACCCCCACCTTCCCCGGGTGCCCGTAAAAACCGCGAACTTCCCGTGCTCGCTGCGGACGATCTCCCCGCCGTCGTGGGGCTCCCTCGTCGTTTCCCCCGGCGGAAGCTCCCGCCGCATCCTCGCGACCGCCTCGTCGAAATCCTTCTTGCCACCCCAAAATTGAAATCCGACCAGCGCATCCGCCCGCTCGGTCGTGACCCTGGTGACGGCGACAAATATCCTGCCGGGCTTGAGGCCGGCCAGAATCCTGCCGGTCTCGTCGGCCCCCGGGGCCGCCATCAGCCTGGCCAGCGGTTTTTCGAGGAACGCCTTCACTTCCGGCTCCTTTCCGATCATGGCCAGGCAGCTTCCCTGCCAGCGCAAAAACGAACGGGGCAGATCGGGAAACGAGGCCAGCAGGACCGTGTCTTCGGGGACCAGCATCGCCGCATCCGACGGCCCGGCCGTCCTCAGAAAAAGCGTGACGGCGACAAGAACGAACACCCCGAGCACCGCCGCGGCAACGGACAACTTTTTGATCATGGCACGGTGTTTAAGGCAAATCGGTTGACGCCGCAAGCACGAGGCGTAGGCTGGAGATCCTATGGACACAACAAAACTCCAAGAATGCCTGAAGCCCGCCTGTTGCTGTTGCAGCAAGGACAACGTCCGTCTGGTCTCGGACATCTGCCTTTACCTCGGGTTTCTCTCGATCATCGCCTCGGTCGTGACCTGGTTCGCCGCCTCCCGCGAAAACCGCGCCTACGGCGAGCGCTTCGGGATTTTCATCGGCCTCTGGGTCCCGAGCTTCTTCATCCTCTCGAACCGCCTCTCGCGCATCGCCGACGAGTTGCCGGACGCGGTCGAGGACGAGGAATAGCCCCGGCGCACGCCCGGAAAAAGGCGTTTCCGGTGCCGCCCGGTCCATGCCGTCCGGGCTCAGGTGTATTTGACGACTTCCTCGATGGTGGTGAGGCCGTCGTAAATCGATCGCATCCCGTCCTCGCGCAGGGTGGTCATGCCGAGCTCGATGGCCTTCTGGCGCAGGAGCACGCCGGGGGTCCGCGCGTTGATCATCTCGCGGATCGGGTCGGAAATTTTCAGGAGCTCGTAGATTCCCTTGCGGCCTTTGTAGCCGGTGTTGTTGCAGGCTTCGCAGCCTTTCCCGTAGTAGAAATGCTTGTCCCCGATGTCGTGGATCCCGAGCCCGAGCGAGGCGAGAACGTGCTCGTTCGGCTCGTAGGCCGTCCGGCACGAGGTGCAAATTTTCCGGATGAGGCGCTGGGCGAGAATGCATTCGAGCGAGGCGGAGATCAGGAACGGCTCGACCCCCATGTCGACGAGGCGCGTGATCGCTCCCGTCGAGTCGTTGGTGTGCAGGGTCGTGAAGACCAGGTGGCCGGTCAGCGAGGCCTGGATGGAAATCTGCGCGGTCTCGATGTCGCGCGTCTCGCCGACGAGGATCCGGTCCGGGTCCTGCCGGAGAAACGCCCGGAGCACGCGGGCGAAAGTCAGCCCGATCCCCTCGTTGATCGGGACCTGGATGATGCCGTCGATCTCGTATTCCACGGGATCCTCGGCCGTCAGGAGCTTCGCGTCGATCGTGTTGATTTTTCTCAGGCAGGAATAAAGGGTCGTGGTTTTTCCCGAGCCGGTCGGGCCGGTGACGATGAAAATCCCGTTCGGCTTTTGGAGGACCTGGAGGATGTAGTCGTAGACGTTCTCGGGCACCCCGAGGCTCTCGAGGTCGAGATTCACGCTCGAACGGTCGAGCACCCGCAGCACCACGCTCTCGCCGAATGTGGTGGGCAGGGTCGAAACGCGCAGGTCCACCTGCCTGCCGCCGATCGTCCGCTGGATCCTGCCGTCCTGGGGCAGTCGGCGTTCGGCGATATTGAGATTCGACATGACCTTCACGCGGGAGATCACCGGGAGCGCGAGGTGGAGCGGCGGCGGATCCATCTCGTAAAGCGCCCCATCCACGCGGTAGCGGATCTTGAACTCCGCCTCGAACGGCTCGAAGTGGATGTCGCTCGCCCGGGCCGCGATGGCCTTGTCGAGGATCAGGTCCACGTATTTGATGATCGGGCCGGTGTTCGCCTCGGCGGTGACGGCCTGGAGGTTGAAGCTGTCGGCACCACCTTCCGTGACGACCAAATCCGAACCCGCGCCGAGCTGGGCGATGATGTCGTCGAAATTCGTGACCTCCGAGCCGTAGTGCTGGCGGATGAGGTTTGCGACGCGCGAAGGGAACGCGACCATCACCTGGATCTCGCGGCCCAGCGCGAACCTCAAATCCTCGATGGTCTGGGGATTCAGCGGGTCGGCGAGGGCGACGATGATCGTGTTTCCCGACCCCATGACCGGCATGGCCCCGTGCAGGCGGGCGAGGCCGGAGGGAATCAGCCCGAGGACGGTGGTGTCCGGGGAAAATTCCTGGAGGTTGTAGGCTTCGGCTCCGATCGAGTCGGCGATCACGCGGATGAACCCCTCCTCGTCCACGACCTGCTGCGAGACCAGCAATTCCTCGATGGGCTTCCCCCCGGCTGCGGCCATTTTGACATACTCCTCCGCCTGCTCCTGGCTCAGGAGCATGCGTTCGACGAAGATGTCCGTGACTTGTCGTGCGTCCATACTGTTAGTCGAGGTCGGTCATGGTGGTGGTCAGCACTTCCTCGGCGGTCGTCATTCCGGCCAGGACTTTCCGGATTCCGTCCTCGCGCAGCGTGCGCATCCCGAGCTCCCTCGCCCGCTGCCGCAACGCGATGGTGGAGGAGTTGTTGTTGATCATGTTGCGGACCTCGTCATCCACGGTGAAGAGCTCGAAGATCCCCATCCGGCCTTTGTATCCCTTGCCCCGGCAGAGCTCGCAGCCCACGGGGCGCATGATCTGGGCACCGCCGATCTGGCCTTCGTCGATATGGAGCATGTTCATCTCGTATTCCGTGAGCTCGGTCGGAGCCTTGCATTTCGGGCACAGCCTTCGCACCAGGCGCTGCGCGAGCACCGAGCGCACCGACGTGGAAACCAGGAACGGTTTGATGCCGATGTCCACGAGGCGGGCGATCGCGCTGGGCGCGTCGTTGGTGTGCAGGGTGGAAAGCACGAGGTGGCCGGTGAGCGAGGCGTTGGTCGCGATGCTCGCCGTCTCCATGTCCCGGATTTCCCCGATCATGATGATGTTGGGGGCCTGGCGCAGGATCGACCGGAGGGCGGCGGGAAAGGTCATCCCGATGCCCGCATTCACGGGGACCTGGTTGATCCCGCTCATCTGGTATTCCACCGGATCCTCGACCGTGATCAGCTTCCGGTCCGGCTTGTTCATGTAATTCAGGCAGCCGTAAAGGGTCGTGGTTTTTCCCGAACCCGTCGGGCCGGTGACCAGGATGATCCCGTCCGGCAGGTTGATCTGTTTCTCGAACTTGGCCTGGTCATCGGAGAGAAACCCGAGGTCCGGCAACCCCAGCATGAGGGACGTCTTGTCGAGGATGCGCATGACGACACTCTCCCCGTGGACGGTGGGGATCGTCGAAACGCGGAGGTCGATCGCCTTCTCGCCGAGCTTGATCTGGATGCGCCCGTCCTGCGGCAGACGCTTTTCCGCGATGCTCATCGACCCGCTCATGATCTTGATGCGGCTGATCATCGCCGATTGGAGCTTTTTTGGCGGGCTCGGCATTTCCTGGAGCACGCCGTCGATGCGGAAGCGCACGCGGAATTTCGATTCCAGGGGCTCGAGGTGGATGTCGCTCGCGCGGTTCTGGTGGGCCTCCACCAGCAGGAGCGAGACCATCTTGATGATCGGGGCATCGTCGGCCGCGACCTCGTCGGAGCCGGCGTCCATCTCCTGCCCGTATGTCGCGGTCGCGTCGCCGCCATAGTATTGGATCAGGCTGTTCCGGATGGCATCCGGCGTCGCGCAGACGAATTCGACCTCGCGGTGGAGCTTGAAGGCGAGGTCGTCCATTGTTTGCATGTCCATGGGATCGCCGATGGCCATCAGGAGTGCGCCCTCCCGTTCCCCGACCGGAACAGCTTTCCAGCGTTTCGCATCCTCGGCGGGAAGCATCTCGATGATGTTCGGCGGCACCACGATCTGCGCCAGATCCATGAACTCCATGCCGTTCTGCGCGGCCAGGGTGCGCCCGACATCCTCCTGGGTGATGAACCCCTCATGGATGAGCGAATCGATGACGCTGTGGCCGGTCATGTGCCCCCGGGCGTATTCCACCTGCGTGCGGGTGACCAGCCCGACATCCATCAGGATTTCCACGATATAATCTTCGTTCTGGGCCACTGGTCGGGAGTAAGGTGTGTGAAGTGATTAAGGGAGGGGCCTCACAAAGTCAACGCCCCTCGCGAAATCTTCCCAGATCCGCGCGTAAGGGAAGAAATGAGAGGGGAGAGGTTCGACGACCTGTCGATAACGCGAGGGAGGGCGAAGCTCCGTCTGAGCCGTAATAAATGGGCTCACACGGAGGTTCGCCCTCC
>JBAYTU010000048.1:0-26701 GCA_041675465.1 Terrimicrobiaceae bacterium
AGGGCGAACCTCCGTGTGAGCCCATTTATTACGGCTCAGACGGAGCTTCGCCCTCCCTCGCGTTATCGACATGTCGTCGAACCGCTCCCCTCTCATTTCTTCCCTTACGCGCGGATTTGGGAGAGCTCCATATATTCTTTCCTGACGCGCGGATTTGGGCCGGTGGCCCGCTACGGTTTGCTGACGGTCACGCTCTGGATGTAGTAATTGTTGAATTTGTTGCCGTCCGAATTGAGGGAGAAGTTGTAGCCCCACATGCTGACGATGAGTTTCCCCGCAGCCTCTTTTGAACTCCACGCGGGGTTCCCTATCAAAACGCCACCGGTCTCAATCCCGTTGTCGGCCAGGCATTGCAGCCGCCGATCCGCCTCCGTCCAATTCCATTTCCCTTGCTCGGGCTCGACATCCCCCCAGTGAACGCGAACGTTCCGGTTGACCTTGATTCCGATCTCCGCCATCTGCGGGATCCACTTTTCGGGGGTCTGCGAGGTATGATGATCCCCGCCGATGCCAAACGGACTGAGAGGCGCGGTCTCTGCGGCCAGGGAGGCAAGCCCGCAAAGACTGAGAAACGCGTCGACTGTGATGGTATTTTTATCTTGGTCATAGGGATGGGGGTTTCGGCATTAGGGAGTTTGTTTTGGGTTCGTTGAAATCAGATGAAACGGCCCTGTCATGAACATGTGAACATGTAAAGAAAACAGCATTTTCTTTACATGTAATAAAAACGTGAAAGGATCCGTTCCAGTTTCTCTCCACGTGGACTCCACCTTTCCATTTTTACCAGTCAGCGGCTCCATCATCTTGGGGACATCGGGTGTTGCACTATCAGTTTGCCAAAACTTTACAGCCAGGATTTGTTGAACAACCTCTTCCGGCAGCCCCACACGAAAATCGAATTTCTCGAACGGGATCTCGATGTGTCCCGGCCAACGGCGGGGCGATATCTGGGGGAGTTGGAAAAATCCGGTTTCGTGCGGAAGACGAAGCTGGGACGCACGAATTTTTACATCAATGAGCCGCTGGTCTCGATCCTCGGCGGCTGAGGATGTGTTCCGGACACAACCGACCTTTCATGAAGGCATTCACACTGGTTGCGGGCGGGTCCGGCGCGCGGGCGGGGATTTTGAAAACCCGCCGGGGCGAAATCCGGACGCCGGTTTTCATGCCGGTGGGGACGCAGGCGACGGTGAAGGCGATGACGCCCGACGAGTTGCGGTCGGTCGGCGCGCAGGTCATTCTGGGCAATACCTACCACCTTCATGTCCGGCCCGGAGAGAAGCTGATTGCGGGGCAGGGCGGGCTGCACCGGTTCATGTCGTGGGACCGCCCGATCCTGACCGACAGCGGCGGGTTTCAGGTGTTCTCTTTGGCGAAGCTGAGGAAGATCACCGAGGAGGGGGTGCATTTTCAAAACCACCTTGATGGCACACCGACGTTCATCGGTCCGGAGACCTCGATGGAGATCCAGCGGGACCTTGGCTCGGACATCGTGATGGCTTTCGATGAGTGTCCCCCGCACCCCTGCACACACGAAGCTGCGGCAAAGAGCCTGGACCTCACGCTCCGGTGGGCGCGCCGCTGCAGGGACTGGTGGGAGTCCCAGTCGGTCGAGTCGCGGCCCCTGGTTTTCGGGATCACGCAGGGCTCAGGATATGCGGACCTCCGGGAGCGCTCGGCACGGGCACTCGTGGACATCGGCTTCGACGGGTATGCGATCGGCGGGGTGAGTGTCGGTGAGCCCGAGAAGGAAATGTTTCACGCCATCGAGAGCGCCGTCGCCTTCCTCCCCGCCGATCATGCGCGGTATGCGATGGGGCTCGGGACCCCCCCGCAGATCATCGAAATGATCGCGCGCGGGGTGGATATGTTCGACTGCGTTCTGCCCACGCGGCTCGCGAGAAACGGGACCGCTTTTACGGAGATCGGAACCGTCAATCTGAAGAACGCGCCGTTCGCCGAGGATGCGCGCCCGATCGAGGAGGGCTGCGCCTGCCACACCTGCCGCAACTTTTCGCGGGCCTACCTGCGCCACCTGGTCAAGGCGGAGGAAATCCTCGGCCTGCGCCTCATCACGTCCCACAACCTGCATTTTTACCTGAACCTTGCCCGCCGGGCGCGCGACCACATCCTGGCGGGAACCTTCCCGGAATTCCGGAGGGAATTCGTCGGGAATTACGTGCCGAACGGAGGAGGGGGGCAGGCGGTCGAGCCCGCCGTCTTTTTGAGCCCCTCCTGAATCGCGGCGAGGATCAGGTCCATGCGCAGCGGCTTGGTCAGGAACTCATCCATCCCCGCTTCGAGGCACCGGGTTTTGTTTTCCGCAAACGCATCCGCCGTGATGGCCACGATGTAGGCCGGCTTGCGGCCCCCGTCCTCCCCCTCGATCTTCCGGATCAGCCGGGTGGCTTCGATCCCGTCACAAACCGGCATCAGCACATCCATGAAAATGATGTCGAACCGGTTTTCGCCCGCCAGCCGGACCGCCTGCCTTCCATCGCTCGCGGTCGTCGGCTCGCAGCCCAGTTTTTTGAGGATGCCGGCCATCAGGCGGATGTTCGTGGGGACATCGTCCACGGCGAGAACCCGCACGTCCCCCATGTTGGCGAGAAGCGAGGTGTCCGCCGGGGGGGCGGCCCGGCGGCTTCTCTCGGTCCTGTAGGCGGGAATCTTGAATTGGAATTTGGTCCCCTTTCCGGGGGAGCTCTCGACGGAAATGTTCCCGCCCATGGCCTCGACCAGTTTCCGGCAGATTGCCAGGCCGAGTCCCGTCCCGCCGAAACGGCGGTGGATCGAGGGGTCGGCCTGCCCGAACACCTCGAAAATCCGCGTCTGATCCTCCTCGGGGATCCCGATCCCGGTATCGGCGACTTCGCAGTCGAGCAACAGGCGTCCCCCCGGGGTGGAACCCGCCTCCATCCTGACTGTGATGCCCCCTTCGGAGGTGAACTTGATCGCGTTCCCGAGCAGGTTGAAAAAGATTTGCCTCAGCCGCTTCGGGTCGGTGACGATCTCCCCGGGAACCGAATCCCCGACATGGATCGAAACGGACAGGTTTTTCGAGCGGAGGGCGGGCTCGAAAGAAACGAAGACCTCGCGCAGGCACTCGCGCAGCGAACACGGGAGCATCTCCAGATCCATCCGGCCCGACTCGACCTTCGCGAGATCGAGGATGTCGCTGATGAGGCCGAGCAGGGAGTTCCCGCAGTTCCGGATTGTCGAGACGAGTTCCTGCTGGTGGGCCGGGAGATTCTCGGCGAGCAGAAGGTCCGTGAACCCGATGACGCCGTTGAGGGGCGTGCGGATCTCGTGGCTCATCATCGCGAGGAACGCGGACTTGGCCATGTTCGCCCGCTCGGACGCGGCGACGGCGATCTGCGCGTCCTCCATGAGGCTCAACGCCACCCTCCGGCTCATCGCCAGCTCCTCGGCGCGTGCGGACATGGATTGCTCCATCTTGTGCCTCATGATCGCGCCCCCGAGGCCCGCCGCTGCGGCGCGCAGCGATTCCATCTCCTCGTTTTTCCAGACGCGTTCCGCGCGGCAATCGTCGAACCCGACGAACCCGACGAACTCCCCGTGCGAGTGGACGGGCATCAGCGCCAGGGAAAGGATTTTCTGGGCCACCAAAATTTCGCGGAGCGGGGGCGTGGAATCGCGCGTGAGCATGGTGAATGTCGTGCCGGAAGAGAGCGAGGCCAGGATGCCGGGGAACGTGGTTTCGTAGCAGATGTTTTGGAGGGTGGGGTTGTGGAGTTCGCGGGAGACTCCCTCCCGCGCCCACTCGCACCGCTGGCTGCACGCGAGAGGCTTGCTCCCCGCGTCGTTCTCGAAATAATATGCCCGGTCGACATCGATCGCCACACCCAGCCGCTCGAGAAACCCCGTCGTCCTGGCCGCGAAGCTGCCCGGGACGAGAAGGATTGTGAGGGCGTCCGCGACGGCCTGCAAATAGCGGGGGAATTGGGGTTCAGGGCTCATCACTCGAGGAATCCACTTTATAGGCCGGCGGGAGACCCAGGCGGGAGCGGAGAAGGTTGACCTCGGATTTCATCTCCAGCACACGGTTTTCCCGTCCGATCATCGCCCGGTTGAACCTCTCCATTTCTTCGATGTTCGCTTTGAGTTCCTGCTCCGCGCGTTTCCGCCCGCCGATCTCCTCGATCGTCATGACGAACCCGTCGGACCAGGGATCCACGGAAATGTGGACCCAACCGCGGACACCCTCGTGCCCGCGGAAAACTTCGAGATGTTCGCCGGCCTTCGTTTCCGCCACCCGGACATATTTTTCGAACAGGCCTTCCGACAGGTCGCCGGGAAAAAGACCCAGCAGGCATTTTCCCAGCATCTCCCTGGGTTTCCGGCCCATCATCGCCCCGGCCGCCCTGTTGGCGATCACCATGACAAAGTCAGAAATGGCACCCTTCTCGTTCCGGAGGCTCCGAAAGGCCATGATCCCCTCGGAAGCGCCGTCGAGCACGCTCAGGAGCAAGGCTTCCTGGTTCTCCGATCCGCCCCGCAGGCGGCGGGGCGGTCCCTCGCGTCCGCCCCCCGCCACTTGGAATTCCTTTTCCATCCGCGCGGTTCTCCGGATGTAGAAAAACTCGATGGCGAGGAAGCTGGACGCCAGCAGGACGCCTCCCAGAACCAGCACGCTCCAGACGAGCCGACTGTCCATCTCGCGTTGCGGGTGGCCGAGCGGGCCCGGGACAAGGGTGGAGACGGCGGCGAAATAAAGCGCCATGATCGCCGCCAACGAGCATCCCACCAGGAGAAACGCCCTGGCCCGCAGAGACAATCCGCGCGCAAAAAATCGGCCCGGGGATGTGCTCGGCATGGCGGCGGGGTTATTCCACCAGAAGCGAAAGGATGGCCTTCTGGGCGTGGAGGCGGTTTTCCGCCTGACGGAAGATGGTTCCGGCATTCGCCTCGAAAGTTTCGGCATCGATTTCCTTGCCCCGATACGCGGGAAGGCAATGCATGACCAGGGCACCCGGGGCGAGCTTGCAGAGGTCCGCGTTGATCTGATACCCCTGCAACCGCTCGATCCGGTGGGCGGATTCCCGCTCTTTCCCCATGCTCACCCAGACATCGGTGTAGAGGACTGTCGCGTCGGCGGCCGCCTCGCGGAGATCGGAAGTGACGGCTATCCGTCCGCCCGCTTTTTCCAGCAATTCCCGGGGCGGCTGATATTCCGCCGGGGCGGCGATGCGCAGATCGAACCCCATGCGGGCGGCAGCCCAGATCCACGAGCGCGCGACATTGCAGTCGCCGTCGCCGATGAATGCGACCCGCTGCCCCTCCAGGCCGCCATGCGTCTCGACGATGGTGAACAAATCCGAGAGGATCTGGCAGGGATGCTCCTCGTCGGTGAGGGCGTTGATGGTCGCGATCCCGCTGAAAGCGGCGAAGTCCTCGACGTCTTTCTGCGCAAACGTCCGGATCACCGCCCCTTGGAGCATGCGTCCCATGACCCGCGCCGTGTCGCAGATCGGTTCGCCCCGGCCGAGCTGGATGTCGTCCGCCGCCAGGAACATGACATCTCCTCCCAGCTCGCGGATGCCTGTCTCGAAGGACACGCGGGTGCGCGTGGACGACTTGGAAAACATCAGCGCCCAGCATTGGTGGCGCAGGGGGTGCGAGGCATGGTGCCTGCGGGTGGATTTCATGGCTGCGGCCGATTCCAATATCGCGGCGATCCCGCCCGCATCAAGAGCCTCAATCGAGAGAAGATTTTTCATTCAGGCGTGCTGGAGGGAAGCAGGTTTCGCGTCGACTTCCAATCCCGCAATCGCGGACGCGAACTTTTTCACCGCCTCCTCGATCTCGTCCGCGGTCACGTTGAGCGGGGGAAGAAACCGGACGACCGTGTCCCCGGCGGGAATCGCCAGCAGCCCCTCGCCCATCGAGCGCACGACGGCCTCCAGCGCAGGCGGGCGCGGCCCCTGCGGGAAGGACGCCCTGTCAAGCTGGACCCCGACCATGAGCCCGAGGGAACGCACTTCGGAAACATGTGGAATCCGCGCGTCGCGCAAGGCGGAGACCAGATGGTTCCCGAGCCGGAGCGCCGCGCCGCAGAGGTTGTCCCGCCCGATGATCTCGAGGACCTTGAGTCCGGCCGCGCAGGCCACGGGGTTGCCGCCGTAAGTTGTCCCGTGGCTTCCCGGCCCCAGCAAATCGCACAAGGGGCCGCGATCGTCCCGCTGCGCGCCGCCGACCCAGAATGCGCCGAGCGGAAACCCGTTCGCGATCCCCTTGGCCCAGGAAACCCCGTCCGGCCGGGCATGGGGGGCGAGGCTCTCCCACCCGCACCACTCCCCGGTCCTCCCGAGCCCGCACTGGACCTCGTCAAAAAGCAAAAGCAAATTGTGGGTGTCGCAAAGCTTCCTGAGGCCGGTCAGAAAGGCCTCCCGGGCGATGTGGATCCCGCCTTCCCCCTGCACCGGCTCGACAAGGATCGCGACGGTGGACGGGCCGATGGCCGCCGTCACGGCGTCGAGATCGCCAAACGGCAGATGGCGGAAGCCCTCCAGGAGCGGCCCGAATCCTGTCTTGACCTTCTGTTGACCGGTGGCCGAGATCCCGGCCATCGTCCGTCCGTGGAACGACCCTTCGAAAGTCAGGATTTCGTGCCGTCCCGTCGCGCTTCCGAACCTCCTGGCCAGTTTGATCAGCCCCTCGTTCGCCTCGGCCCCGCTGTTGCAAAAAAAGACTTTTCCCGGCCCCGCGATTCCGACCAGGCGCTCCGCCAATTCCGCCTGCGGGGCCGTGCGGTAGAGGTTGGAGGTATGCACGAGTGTCGCGGCCTGCCCCGAGATGGCTGCGGTGATTTCCGGGTGCGCGTGTCCGAGCGAACACACCGCGATGCCGGCCCCGAAATCCAGGAACTCCCGCCCGTCAAAATCCCACACCCGGCATCCCAAACCCCGCGCGATATCCAGATCGAATCGCCCGTAGGTCGGAATGACAAACTCCCCGTATTTTTCTGCCAGTGTGGACATCCCGCGCACGCTAGCAGCCCGCCGGACTTTTCCAAGCCCCCAAGCTTGAAAAAATGCGGCTTTTGCCGCCCGTGTCGACCGCCGGTTATGTTGTGGAGGCGGTTGTGCCAACCGCCTCCCGGCTTTCAAGGAAGGGGGTCCGGCATGAATGGCACGGTTTGGGACGTGGGGCGGCCGTCCCGGGGTGCCTGCTTGTGGAGAGGATAGCGGGCGGGACGCCCGCTCCACGTCGCTTCACAGGGCGAAGGTGTCCAGCGCCGGCGACCGTCCGTTTTCCATGCGGATTTTCGGGTGGTTGGCGGCGAGGTGGCGGAGGATGTGGAAGACTTCCTCCGGCTCCGCATGCACGGCCAGTGCGATTTGTTCCGCCGTCTGGGGTTTGCCGATTTTTTCGAGGTGCGCCATGACTTTGAGTTGGGTTCCGATGATTTTTGCGGCGGCTTTTTTCCCCGCCTCGACCCCCGGCTGGTGGTAGGCATTGATGTTCACCAGCGAGCCGTAGAACCCGACCGCCCGCTCGTAGAGCGCGATGAGCGCGCCGAGATGGAACGCGTTGAACTCGGGGATGCTGACGGTGATCGACTCGCGCCCGTTTTCGTGCAGGGCGGCGCGTGTCCCGCGGAGGAAGCCCTGGAGAAAATCGCCTGCGGTGACCCCGGGTTCGACCTCGGGCGTGGGCGTGGAGGCGGCCTTGCGCACCTCGATGAATGTCACGAAGAAATTGTTCACCCCGTCGCGCAGCTGCTGGACATAGGCGTGCTGGTCGGTCGAGCCCTTGTTCCCGTAAACGGCGATGCCCTGGTTGACGACCTGTCCTTCCAGGTCGAGCTCCTTGCCGAGCGATTCCATGACCAGTTGCTGGAGATAGCGGCTGAAGAGGAGCAGGCGGTCTTTGTAGGGCAGGATCACCATGTCCTTCAAGCCGTGTCCCCCGCCCGCATGATACCACATGAGGGCGAGGAGCATGGCCGCGTTTTTGCGGATGTCGTCCGTGCGCGTCTTGGCATCCATCGCCGCCGCCCCGTCGAGGAAGTCCTCGACATCCAGCCCCTGCACCGCCATGGGCACGAGCCCGACGGCACTCATCACGGAGGTCCGGCCGCCAACCCAGTCCCACATCGGAAACCGGCGCAGCCAGCCCTCTGCCACGGCGACCTTGTCGAGATCGCTGCCTTCGCCGGTCACCGCCACAAAGTTTTTCGCGAAGGCGATCCCCGCCTTTTCGAAAGCCGCCTGGGCGGCGAGCATGCCGTTGCGGGATTCCTTGGTTCCGCCGGATTTGGAAATGACGATGACGAGCGTGGTGCCCAGGCGGGAGCCGATCTGAGCGAGGACTTTGTCCATCCCGTCGGGGTCCGTGTTGTCGAAGAAGTGGGGGCGGACCGGATTTTCCGGTCTCCAGAGCGCGTCGGCAACGAGTTGGGGGCCGAGGGCGGACCCGCCGATGCCGACCACCAGGAGATCGGTGAACTTTTCTCCGGATGCCGGGAGGGTTTTCCCGGAGCGCAGGTCCGCCGCAAAATCCAGGATCGCCTTTTCCGTGGCGGTGATGGCATCCCGGATTTCCCTGGTCGGTGCCAGCGACGCCTTGCGCAGCCAGTAGTGCCCGACCATCCGGTTTTCATCCGGGTTGGCGATGCCGCCCGCTTCGAGGGCCTTCATCTGCTTGCAGGCCCGGTCGGCGACGAAGGCCATCCCCGTGAAATAGTCGTCCGGAAAATTCATCCGGCTGATGTCCAGAGAAATCCCCAGGTCGTCGTAGCTGAGAAAATATTGCTGGAACCGGCTCCAGAGTGAGGATTGGGAGATTGTGCTCATGCCCGCAAGCGAACTAGATTGGCCCCGGTATGGCAAACCGAAATCCGATGTGTGACAAAATCTTTACAGCGCGGGGGGTTGCATGCGCCAGCGCGGCGGAGACCCGCGCCCTGGGGCAGGATCTGGCGGAGGGGATCACGACGGACGCCACGCTGAGCTTGGAGGGGGTGCTCGGCGCGGGGAAGACCTGTTTCGTCCAAGGGCTTGCGCGGGGGCTCGGCCTCGATCCGGACATGGTTTCCAGCCCGACATTCCCCCTTGTTCACGAGTATCCGGGAGGGCGGCTGCCATTGGTCCATTTCGACTTCTACCGCCTGGATTCGGAGCAGGAGCTCGCCGGTCTGGGATACGACGAATATTTCGAGCGCCCGGCACTTCGCGCCATCGAGTGGGGGGATAAATTTCCCGGGGCGCTTCCCGGGACGGCGTGGAGGCTGCGGATTTCCATCGAGGCCGGGACCCGCGTGGTCCGGGGAACGCGATGAACGTGCTCGCCATCGAGTGTTCGTGCCAGACGGGCAGCGTGGCTGTCCTGAAGGACGGGGCCATCTTGAGATCGCGGGAATTCGACAGCCCGCGCGGGCGGGGGGCCGAGATGTTCGACCATCTCGAATCCGCGCTCCGCGATGGCACCTCCCCCGACCTTGTCGTGGTGGGAACCGGGCCGGGCCGTTACAATGGCCTGCGGGCGTCGATCTCCGCCGCCTGGGGAATTGCGAGGGCTCGCGGGGCGCGGCTCGCGGGTGTTCCGTCGCTTCTCGGGTTTGGTGCGCCGGAATATTTCGTTGTCGGCGATGCGCGGTCCGGCCAGTGGTTCTTCGCGCATGTCGCGGGCGGGAAATTCCTCAGCCCGCCAGCTCTGGCCGCCCCGCATGATGTGCGGCGGTTTCTCCGGCCCGGCATCCCCGTCTTCGCCACATCCCCCTTGGACGGCCTGCCGGAAGCCCTGGTTGCCGCACCTTCCGCCTGCGTGCTTGCAGGGCGGGATGGTGTTGAAGGCGTTCCCGCGCCCGCCTACCTCAAGCCCCCCCATATCACGAAGCCTGCAGGGCGGACAATTCGGGGCTAATTGCGGTTGCGCTTGACGCGGACGAGGGCCAGCGATTTCTGGAGGGAGGCTTTTACGGTGGCGTATTCTTCGTCGTCCACTTTGCGCCCCCTCATCGCCTCCTCGGCGCGTTTGACGGCTTCCTCGGCAGCAGACTCGTCGATCTCGCTTTCCTTGACCGCCATGTCCGTGAGCACGGCGACCTTGTCGGCTCCGATTTCGACGAACCCTTCGCCGACAGCCAGCCGGAGCTCCTCGCCGCCCTTGAGCACGCGGAGTTCTCCGGGCAGGAGCTGGGTCATCAAAGGCGCGTGCTGCGGGAGCACCCCCAGCTCGCCCTCTATGCCGGGGATCACCACCGAATCCACGTCGTCGGAGTAGACCTTCTGCTCGGGGGTGACAATTTCCAGGTGGAGCATGGGGCGGGTTTTACGTTTTAAGAATCAAGGGTCAAGAGAGGAGGGGCGGGAGCGGGCCTTGAGAGGATTTGACTTGATGCGTTAGCCCAAATACTCAGGCCTCCTTGACCATGTCGATACCGCCCTTCATGTAGAAATTGCCCTCGGGCACGTCGTCGTGTTTGCCCTCGAGGATTTCCGTGAAGCCGCGGATCGTCTCGCTGACCGGGACATACTGGCCTTTCGTGCCCGTGAAGATTTCGGCCACGTGGAACGGCTGCGAGAGGAAGCGCTGGATCTTGCGGGCGCGATAGACCGTCAGCTTGTCGTCCGGCGAAAGCTCGTCCATGCCCAGGATGGCGATGATGTCCTGGAGGTCCTTGTAGCGCTGGAGCACGTTCTGGACTCCCCGGGCGACCTTGTAGTGCTCCTCGCCGATGATGTCTGCGGAAAGGGCCTTGGATGTCGACGCGAGAGGGTCCACGGCGGGGTAGATGCCGAGCTCGGCGATCGAGCGTTCCAGCACGATCGTGGAATCGAGGTGGGCGAACGTGTTGGCCGGGGCCGGGTCGGTGAGATCGTCCGCAGGCACGTAGACCGCCTGGAACGAGGTGATCGAACCTTTCGTCGTCGAGGTGATCCGTTCCTGCAGGTCGCCCATTTCGGCGGCGAGGGTCGGCTGGTATCCGACCGCGCTCGGCGTCCGGCCCAGCAACGCCGAGACCTCGGAGCCCGCCTGGGAAAAACGGAAGATGTTGTCGATGAAGAGCAGCACGTCCTGGTTCTTTTCGTCCCGGAAATACTCCGCCATCGAAAGCGCGCTGAGGGCCACCCGCAGGCGGGCGCCCGGAGGTTCGTTCATCTGGCCGTAAACCAGGGCGACCTTGGATTTTTCGAGCTCCGCCTGGTTGATGACGCCGGACTCGCTCATCTCCGCGTAGAGGTCGTTTCCCTCGCGGGTGCGCTCGCCGACGCCGGCAAAAACGGAGTAGCCGCCGTGGCCCTTGGCGATGTTGTTGATGAGCTCCATGATGACGACGGTTTTTCCGACGCCCGCACCGCCGAAAGCCCCGACTTTGCCGCCCTTTGTGAACGGGCAGATCAGGTCGATGACTTTGATGCCTGTCTCGAGGATTTTGGCCTTCGTGTCCTGCTCGATGAGCGGGGGGGCCTTGCGGTGGATCGGGTATTTTTTTTCGAATTTCACCGGCCCTCGCTCGTCGGTGGGATCGCCGGTGACGTTGAAAATCCGGCCCAGGACCCCTTCCCCCACCGGGACGGAAATCGGGGCTCCCGTGTTGAGGACGGCCATTCCCCGCCTGAGACCTTCCGTCGAGCTCATGGCGATCGATCTCACCCAATTCTCCCCGAGGTGTTGCTGGACTTCGAGCGTCAGGCGGTTGGACTGGCCTGCGGCCTCGAACGTGATCTCGAGGGCATCGTAAATCTTGGGCAGAGATCCTTCGGACGGATTGAATTCGACGTCCACGACGGGACCGATGACTTGAACGATTTTTCCTTTGTGACTCATGGGAATGGGTTTGCTGCCTCCGGCGGGGGAGCCAAGACACATACCCGTGACGCGCGTCATAGACAACAGGATTTTTTCACAATTTTCCCCCCTCTTGGGGCGGAAGTCAGTGTGCATATGCTTGCAGTCCAGCGCAACGCCGACCGCGTGCGCTCCCACGTGTTCCTGTGCCTGCTCGCCTATTACGTGGAATGGCACACGCGCTTGGTTCTCAAGCCTGTGCTCTTTGACGACGAGGAACCCTCAGGATGTAGGCGATCTTTGGTTCATCAAAACGTGACGGAAGGTCGCCGTCCTGCCGCTCCCTCATCGTGTGGAAGCGCCGGGGAGCGGGAATTCGGGATTACTGGGAAGACGTCTTCTTTGTCATCGGGCAGGCCGGCGTCTTGTTCATCGGGCAGGCAGCCGATGAGGAGGCGCAGCAGGAGGTGGGGCTGGTGCAGGCTTTCTTTGTCATCGGGCAGGTCTTTGGGGATGCCTGGGTGGAGGAACATCCGGTGAACCCGATGGTGGCGATGCAGGCAACGGTGAGGAAGGTGACGAGTGATTTCATAACAGCCTCACGGTAGCAAAGAATTCTGTTTGCGCAAGCGGGGCGAAAGGGCTCTCTTTGGTCGCTTCGCCGCCATGTCCGAAAACCGCATCATCGCCCCCACCCTCACGAGGATCTATGCCGGCGCGGCGGATCGCTTCGGCGATCTGCCCGCGTTCGCGAGGAAGGACGCCTCGGGAAAGTTCGCGTTCACCAGCTTCCGCGAGCTTTACGAAACCGGCCTCGACCTCGCGACCTCGCTGATCTCGCTTGGCGTGCATGCGGGGGACCATGTCGGGCTGCTCGCCGACAACCGCCTGGAATGGATCTTCTGCGACTACGGGATCCTGCTCGCGGGAGCCGCCGATGTCCCCAGGGGGACGGACATCACGGACGACGAGATGGCCTACATCCTGACCCACGCCGACGCCCGCGTGGTTTTCGTGGAAAACCTGACCATGCTGGAGAAACTCCAGCGGTGCCAGCACCGGCTGAAGAAGCACGAGAAAGTGATCCTCATGTCCGCTGCGGGCGAGGCCCCGCGAGGCGTTCTCCGCCTCGAGGACCTCATCCTGGAAGGCGCGCGGCGCAGGCAGGCAGGCGACCGTTCGGCCCTCGATCGCGCGTCGGCGGTGAAACCGGGCGATCTCTTCACGATCATCTACACGTCCGGGACGACCGGCACGCCGAAAGGGGTCCAGCTCACGCATGAAAACATGTGTTCCCAGATCGCCAGCCTCCCGTTCGACCTGGAGCCGGGGGACAGGACGCTGTCGATCCTCCCGGTGTGGCACAGCTACGAGAGGATCTTCGAAATGGTGGCCGTCGCGATGGGGGCCTGCACTTACTACACGAACCTCCGCTCGATCGGCGAGGACCTGAAGGTCGTCCGCCCCACGCTGATGGCCTCGGCTCCCCGCCTCTGGGAGAGCCTCCACCAGAAAATCCTTTCGAACGTGAAGTCCTCCTCTCCCCTGCGCCGGATGTTGTTTCACGCGGCCTATGCCTCCGCGCGCAATGTCCACCGGGCCGAGCGGTTTTTCCTGGGGCAGGAGCTGGACATGGCCGGGCGCGGTCTGCCCGAGAGCCTGGCGCTCGCCGCGTCGCGGGCCGCCGGGTGGCTGCTCTCGGTCGTGCCATACCGGATCCTCGACCCTCTCGTGCTTTCGAAACTCCGCGACATCGTGGGGGGGAGATTCCGGGGCACGATTTCCGGTGGCGGGGCACTCCAGCCGCACGTGGACGAGTTTTTCAATTTTATCGGGATCCCGGTCCTCGAGGGATACGGGTTGACGGAGACGTCGCCTGTCCTCGCCGTCAGGACCTGGAAAAACCTTGTGATCGGAACGGTCGGCCACCCCTACCCGGAGACCGAGGTGCGCATCGTCGACCTGCACACGGGGGACATTCTCTACCCGAACACCTGGAAGCGCGGGCGGGGGCGCGGGCTGCGCGGGGAAATCCACGTGCGCGGCCCCCAGGTCATGAGGGGCTACCACAAGGACCCGGAGGGGACCGCCCGCGTCCTCCGGGACGGCTGGTTCAACACCGGTGACATCGGCATGATCACCTTCAACAACTGTCTGAAAATCCTGGGCCGCTCGAAGGATACGATCGTGCTCCTGAGCGGGGAAAATGTGGAGCCGGTCCCGATCGAGGCGCGCCTCGTCAGCTCCCCGCTCATCGAGCAATGCATGGTCGTGGGGCAGGATCAAAAAAACCTCGGGGCACTGATCGTGCCGGCCGTGGACGGGTTTCGCGCAGGCGGACTGAAGGTGGCGAACCTCGCGGACATTCTCCCGCGCGAAGACGCGCACAGGCTCATGGATGCGGAAATCCGCAGGCTGGTGGGTGCCGAGAGCGGGTTCAAGGCCTTCGAGCGGATTGCGGTCTGGCGCTTCGTGCCCCGGTCCTTCGAGGTGGGCGACGAGCTGACGAACACCTACAAGCTCAAGCGCCACGTCATCGCGGAGCGGTATCAGGAGATGGTTGGGGAGATGTTTGGGCAGGCGTCGGCCGGCCGGAAGCCGCCGGGGCGGGAGCCGTCTTGACCGATTCGCGAATCTTGGCCACCCAAAGGCCAAAATCCGGGTGCCACGCCAACGATGGGAGGGCGAACCTCCGTGTGAGCCCATTTATTACGGCTCAGACGGAGCTTCGCCCTCCCAGGACGGAGCTTCGCCCTCCCTCGCGTTATCGACATGTCGTCGAACCGCTCCCCTCTCATTTCTTCCCTTACCCGCGGATTTGGGTTCCTTCAGGACGGCGTCCAGGTTCGGAGGGGCGACATCCTGGGCTTGGGCAAGGGCCATCGACAGCAAGACACAGATGCCGGCAAATCGGGGGAGATTCATGAGGGGGCAGGTTTGCCACTTCCCACCACCGGCGTCCAGCGTGTTCTGGTTGACAAGACCGGGATATGGCCCCACGGTGCGCGGAAGTGTGACCGGGATCAATTTCTCCGGGAGCGCGAACCGGCCACCTATTATGAAAGAATTCTGGAATTACATCCGCCTGACCAACTCGATCTTCCTGATCGGAACATTTTTGACCACCATTACTGCGGTTCCGCTGTATCTCTGGCACTACGGGCTGGACGGGTTTCAGATCGCGCTTTTTTGGTTTTTCCTGATTTCGACCGGGCTGAGCATCACGCTGGGATACCACAGGCTGTTTTCGCATCTGACATTCCAGGCGAGCTGGCCGGTGAAAGTGTTTACCCTCCTATTTGGGGCGGCGGCATTCGAGGGGTCGGCGCTCGCGTGGTCGGCCGACCACCGCCGCCACCACAAATTTGTCGATCACGAGGAAGACCCCTACGATATTTCGCGGGGGCTCTTTCACGCCCACATCGGTTGGCTGTTGTTTCGCACCGGCCCCGACACCCCGCTGACATGGGTGCGCGATCTTCAAAAGGACCGCCTTGTCTGGTGGCAACACGAATATTACGTTCCGGTTGCCATCGCCGCCGCCTTCGCGCTGCCGGCGGCCATCGGCTGGATCTGGGGCGGCCCGGTTGCGGCGCTGGGCGCGTTCCTGATCGCCGGCGTCGCGCGCATCGTGGTGGTGCATCACATGACGTTTTGCATCAACTCCCTCTGCCACTGGATCGGTTCGCGCCCCTACTCCGGCAGCTGCACGGCGAGGGACAGCGTGCTGATGGCGATCTGCACGTTCGGGGAGGGATACCACAACTTCCATCACGAGTTCCAGCACGACTACCGCAACGGTGTGAAGCCCTGGCAGTTCGACCCGACCAAATGGACGATCTGGGCGCTCAGCAAGATCGGCCTCGTCCGGGGGTTGCGCACCGTTCCGGAAGAGAAAATCCTGAAGGCGCAAATCGCGGAGCACGAGCGCCAGTTGCAGGCGCACATCGACCAGCACCCGCTCACCGACCATCTCCACGCGATGCTGGAAACCGCGAGGGCCCGCCTGAACGCCGCACTGGAAAAATGGGAAAACCTGCTTGTCCAATACCGCAATGCCGCCGAACGCCGGGGGGAAATTTCGCGTCGCGAAATGCGCGAGCTCAAGCGGGAAGTCCGCGAGGCTGCGGATCAGCTCCGGGAATCGATCCGGCATTGGGTGCAGACCCATCGGGCTCTGCCGACCCCGACCGCCTGACCGGCGGTTTGCCGGGGGGCGGTGAAATTTGAAAGCCTACAATTCCAGCAAGTCTCGAATGGCTGTTTTCACCGTTTGAAACTGGGCCTCGGACAGACTTCCGAGTTTGTGCAGAAGGGCGTTTTGATCGATGCTCGCGAACCCTTGGACGTTCACTGCGGAATGTTTGGGAAGCCAGCGAGGCTTGCCGATGTCTACTTCCCCACGCAATCCCCGCTGCTGCGAGGTGAGCGGAACCACCACGACCAGTGCGCGGGCATCCTGGGGTTGCGGGAAAGCCAGAACCAACACTGGGCGCTGTTTCGCGACGAGGCCGAAATCAACGGCCCACACCTCGCCGGGAACGGCTTCAATACTCACCGAAGGCGTCCTCCCATAGTTTTCCCTGTTGGCCGGTTGTCAACACTCGCTCCGGAAAAGTCGTGATCGCAAAGGGCATGTCGTTTCTCATCTCGACCTGCGCCAGAAAAATATTGAAGGCGTCGCCCGTTTTCATCCCTAGCCGGGAAAATATTTTTTCGGCCCGCTTCAAGCGATCCGACGGAACACGCACACGAAAGAGGGTTGTAGCAGTCATGCTTCACAAATGCTCGAAAATGCTCAGGAGTCAACGGTTTTTACACGCCATGCCACACAGGAATCGGAATCCGAGCAACCCCGCAATGGGCTTCGCGCGAGCGGCAGGGACGAAGTTCATGGCGAAATGGTCAGACCATCCTGACCTGCGAGGAAAGTTCCTGGGACAAGATTTGGTGGGGCGGGAACTCTCCGCCGCGCTGCGGTTTCCCCGGATTTTTCTGGGGGAAAGCCAAAACTCCGCGCTTCCCTCCCGTGCCCCGAACGGCTAATCACGGGGAATGCAAATCGAAATATCGGACACGCGGGGCATCACGGCGCTCAAGCTGTCGGGGGAAATCGATTTGCATGCCTCGCCCGCACTTCGGGCCGAGCTCCAGAAGTGCGTCCGATCGAAGGTTTCCCCCCTGCTGCTGGATTTCTCTTCGGTGGACTACATCGACTCGAGCGGGCTGGCGACGCTGATCGAATACATCCGGGAAAGCGCCGCGTTCCAGGGCGAGCTGGCGCTCTTCGGGCTCCAGAAAAAAGTCCGGACCATCTTCGATCTCGTCCGCCTGAACGAGCTTTTTGTGATCAGCGGCACGGCCGATGAAGCCATCGCCGCGCTCGCGGCAAAATGAGCTTTGCGGAGGAGTTCCGTGCCTTTTTATCCCTGAACGGGAGCATCCTCTACTGGCTTTTCCTGGGGCCGTTGCGCGGGCGTCCGATCCGGCTGTCGACGGTGTTCCAACAGATGGTCCGCATCGGCGTGCAGGCGTTCCCGATGACGGCGCTCACCTCGCTCAGCATCGGGTTGACGCTTGCGATGCAGGGAGCCGAGGAGCTCTCCCGCATGGGGGCCTCGTCCTATGTGCCGAACCTGGTCGCCGTGACCATCCTGCGCGAGCTGGGCCCGCTGCTGGTGGGTGTCGTCGTGATCGGGCGCAGCGGGTCGGCGGTCACGGCCGAACTCGGCACCATGAAGGTTGGCGAAGAAATCGAGGCGCTCGAGGTGATGGCCATCAACCCGGTGCGGTTCCTCGTCGTCCCGCGCTTCCTGGCCATGATGATCATGCTGCCGGTGCTCACGGTTTTCGGGAATTACATCGGGATGGCGGGCGGGTGGACGATCTGCCATTTTTCCCTCGACATGAGCACGTCCGGCTACATCCAGCGCCTGATCGAGGCGGGGCATCCCATCGACCTTTACTCGGGCTTCATCAAGAGCATTGTCTTCGCGTGGCTGATCGTCCTGATCTCCTGCCAGGCGGGCCTCGGGGTCACGGGGGGTGCGGAAGGCGTCGGCCAGGCCACCACCTCGTCCGTCGTCACTTCGATCCTGGCCATGCTCGTGGCCAACGCGGTTCTCACGGCGCTCTTTTTCTTCACCTGAAATGTCCGGCCCCGTCATCGAAGTCCGCGATCTGGTCAGAAAATTCGGGCCGCGCGCCGTGCTCGACGGGATCAGCTTCACCGTGGACAAAGGGGAGACCGTGATCATCATGGGCGGGTCCGGGTGCGGGAAAAGCACGTTGCTGCGCCACATCATCGGGGCCATGACCCCCACTTCGGGCTCGGTCAAACTCTTCGGCGAGGAGATCACCACCATGCCCCGGACGAAGCTCGAACAGCTGCGCCTGCGCTTCGGGATGAACTTCCAGTTCGGCGCCCTCCTCCAATCGCTCACGGTCGGCGAAAACGTGGCGTTGCCGATCATCGAAAACAGCAACGTCGACCCGGGAATCGTGGATCTCATCGTCAAGCTCAAGCTCGAGCTGGTCGGGCTCACCGGCTTCGAAAACCTCAAGCCGGCCGAGATCAGCGGCGGCATGCGCAAGCGCGTCGGCCTCGCCCGCGCGGTCGCGCTGGACCCCGAGCTCCTCTTCAGCGACGAGCCCACGTCCGGCCTGGACCCCATCATGACGGCGGTCATCGACCAGCTCACGCTCGATCTGACCCGCAAGCTGGACATGACCGCCGTCGTCGTCAGCCACGACATGACCAGCGCGTTCCGCATCGGGACCAAAATGATCATGCTCGGCGCCGGCAAACGGGCGGGCACGATCATCGCCCAGGGGACTCCGGACGAAATCCGCGACCACCCGGACCCGGAGGTCCAGCAATTCATCAAGGGGGAGCCCGACGGCCCGGTGCCGCTGAAGCTTTCGCCCGGAGACTACATCGACCGCCTGCTCGGCCACGAGCACCAGAAGGGCGTGGATTATTGAGATTCAGGCCAACCGCACAGCGGATTCCTGAGCCCTGAGGCAGAGTTCGGCGGCCTTGAAGGCGTGTTCCTGGGTCATGGCATTCTCGGTGCGGTTGAGGCAATCGAGGATGAGCTGGCCGAAGAACGGGTAGCCGATTTTTCCGGCGCACGGGATGTGCTGTTCGCCTTTTTTATCGACGAGGAAGAGGTGGTCTCTGGCGGCGTCCGCAGATGCGAGGTTGATGTATTTCCGCATTTCGATGAACCCCTCGGTCCCGAGCAGGATCGTCCGGCCATCGCCCCAGGTGCGCAGGCCGTCCGGCGTGAACCAGTCGCAGCGAAAATACCCCGACGCCCCGTTGTCGGCCGTGAACGAGGCCTCGCCGAAATCCTCGAGCTCCGGATGGTCGGGGTGGCCGTAGTTGGCCACGGCGCTGAAGTTCAGGCGGGCGTCTTTGGCGCCGGTGAAATGCAGGAACTGCTCGCACTGGTGGCTGCCGATATCGCAGAGGATGCCGCCGTATTTTTCGGACTCAAAAAACCAGGCGGGCCGGGAGGCCGCGCTCAGCCGGTGCGGGCCGGTGCCCATCGTTTGGATCACCCGTCCGATGGCTCCGTCCGCCACGAGCCTCCCGGCGAGAACGGCGCACTCCACGTGGAGGCGCTCGCTGTAATAGACCATGTATTTTTTGCCGGTGCGGGCTGCGGTCTCGCGGGCCGTTTCGAGCTGGGCCAAGGTGGTGAACGGCGTTTTGTCGGTGAAGTAATCCCGCCCGGCTTCCATGACCCGGCACCCGAGCGCCCCGCGCAGGCTCGGGACGGCGGCCGCCGCGACGAGCCGGACCTCCTCGTCCTGGAAAATCTCGTCGAGGCTTCGTGCCGCCCTGGCCGCAGGGAAGGATTTTTGGAACGCGGCGACTTTGCGCGGGTCGGGGTCGTGGACCCAGCGGAGTTCGCCGCCGGCCTCGGCGAGGCCGTTGCATTGCCCGTTGATGTGGCCGTGGTCGAGCGCCGTGGCCGCAAACACAAATTCGCCGGGGCCGCAGACCGGCGACGGCTTTCCTTTCGGAGCGTGGTTCATTCCTTCTTTCATCATTTTGTATCAGGCCAGGTAATTGCCCGGGGATCCCCGGTAGGGAACCGGCCTTTTGGCGTGGGTTGAGCTGGCGATCCGGGCGCGGAGAAACGAGGCGTATCGGGCGGCGGGCAAGGGGAGCTTGACGGTGCGGTCCTCGAACGAGGCGAGCTGGATGGCGTTGATGATCTCCAGCGAGTTCATGCCTTCTTCCGCCGGGGCGATCACCTCGTCGCCGTGCAGGATCGCCCGGATGAAATTCCGGAGGATTTTCAGGTGCTGGTTTCCCGTGTCCCCGGCGACCGGAATGTCGGCCCGCCAGGTCGTCGGCGGGAGGTAGCCTTCCCGCGTGGAACGCGAATACTCCGCCGTCCCGACCTCGTTCCGGATGAAGGTGAGCCGACGCTGCTCGCACGTGAGGCGTCCGAGATCTCCCGAGACCTCCAGCCGGTTGACTCCGGGGGCCTCTCCCGTGGAAGTCACGAGCACGCCGGTGGCTCCGCCTGCGAACTCGAAAATCGCGCTCACGTCATCCTCGACCTCGATGTCGTGGTGACGCCCGAAACAGCAGAGCGCGCGCACCTTCTCAGGCATTCCGAAGATCCATTGGAGGAGATCGATGTTGTGGACGCATTGGTTGAGCATCACCCCGCCACCCTCGCCCTCCCACGTGGCGCGCCAGCCGCCGGAATCGTAGTAGGCCTGGCTGCGGAACCAGTCGGTGGCCGTCCACTGCACCCGCCGGATTTCGCCCAGATCCCCGCCCCGCACCAGGGACCGGATTTTCAGGAAGACGGGATCCGTCCGCTGGTTGAACATGGCGGCGAACACCTGCTTTTTCGACCGGTGGGCCGCGATGAGCTTTTCGGCGTCGGCCATGTGGACGGAAATCGGTTTCTCGACGAGCACGTGCAGCCCGGCCCGGAGGGCGGCCACGCCGATGGACGTGTGGGAGTAATGCGGCGTGGCGACCAGGATGGCGTCGATCTTCCCCGAACGGATCATCGCGAGACTGTCGGTGAACAGATACGCATCCGTGTAGGGTGCCAATTTCGCAGGGTCGGTGTCGCACGCGGCCGCCAGGACGCAGCCGGGAACATCTCCGGCCAGCACCAGCCTGGCGTGATACCCTCCCATGTTCCCCACCCCGGCGATGCCGAGACGGACGGAGGCCGAAGCGCGCGATGACTTTTTCAATTTGTCTTCGTGAAGGATTTGGAAAAATCCTCCACATTCTCGCCCTTCTTCACCGCCCTCTTCTTGAAGCGGGAGTTGGCGATCAGGTTTTTCAACAGTTTTTCAAACTTCGCGGACGCGAACGGGACTTCGACGGTTTCTCCGAGCAGCGAAGACATGAGGATGGCGTTTCCGAGCTCGACCGAGTGGATGCCCTCGGCTGCGGGGGCCAGGAGCTTCTCGCCGCCGAGGATGGCGTTGGTGAAATTCTTCAGGATCCCGTCGTGTTGCTCCCCGCGCTGGACGACCGGGATCGTCACGTCCCAGACCGGCGGGCGCGCGAAGTTCCCCGCTGTCGTGCGGCTGAATTCCGTCATCGGGACCTCGTTGCGGGTGAAAGCCAGCTTCCCGTTTTCCATCACGAGCCGGCCCCGTTCCGCGGAGATTTCCAGCCGGTTCGCGCCCGGGGCCTCCCCGGTCGAGGTGATGAAGACCGCGCTCGTTCCGTCCTTGTATTCAAAATACGCCGTCACGTCGTCCTCGACCTCGATCTTGTGGTGGTGGCCGAGCTTGCAGAAACCGCGGACCCTGGACGGCATCCCGAAGATCCACTGGTAGAGGTCCAGGTTGTGGGGGCACTGGTTCAGGAGGACTCCGCCACCCTCCCCGGCCCAGGTTGCGCGCCAGCCGCCGGACGCGTAGTAGGCTTCCGTGCGGAACCAGTCGGTGATCGTCCACGTCACCCGCCGGATCTTCCCCAGCTCGCCCCCCTTCACGAGGGAGCGGATCTTCTGGAACACCGAATCGGTGCGCTGGTTGAACATCGCCGCAAAAACCTGTTTCTTTGACGTGTGCGCCGCAATCAGCCTTTCGCAGTCGGCTTTGTGGACGGAGATCGGTTTCTCCACGAGCACGTGCAGCCCCGCCTTCAGCGCGGAGGCCCCGATGGTCGTGTGGGAGAAATGGGGGGTCGCCACGAGAACCGCATCCACCTGCCCGGAAGCGATCAGGGCATCGCTGTCGGTGCAGCCAAAGACCCCATGGTATCCCGCGACCTTTGCCGCGTCCAGATCGCAGACGGCGGCCAGCCTGCACCGGGGAATATTTCCGGCGAGAAGCGAGGCCGCGTGCGCGGAGCCCATGTTGCCGAGACCGACGATGCCGAGGCGGAGTTCTTTCATGGGAAGATCGGAGAGTGACAAATGGACCTAACACGTGTTTGATGCAAACCGTCTTCCGCGTCAAATGAAATTTCCCGGCATCCGCTCCACCGCAGACCTGGCCCGCGTGATGGGCCTTTCCCGCTGGACGGTGTCGCGGGCGCTGAACGGGCACCGGGATATTTCGCCGGAGACCGCCGCGCGGATCCGGATGGAGGCGGCCCGGCGGGGGTTTTCCCCCAGCCTCCTGGGGCGCAGCCTGCGGTCCGGCCGGACCGATCTGGTGGGCGTCTGCGTCCCCGACATCGAGGACTATTTTCTGACCGCCAAGATTTCGCTGATCCAGCGGCACCTCGCGAAATCCGGTTTTCACGCACTTCTTCAAATTGCCGGGTCCTCCGACGAAGAGGCGGACGCGATCCGGCGTTTTGCGTCCATGCGGTGCTGCGGGGGGATGACGGTGGCTTCCCGGCTGGAGGGGGGGAGGAAGCTCGCCGGGGCCGCCCCCGGAATTCCTGTCGTGCACGTGGACCCCCTGAACGCGAGGGCGGGGATCGTGGTGAGAACCGACCGGGGCCACGCGATGCGGCTCGCCGTGCGGCACCTCCATTCCCGCGGTTGCCGCCGACTCGTGGCTGCGGGGATCGATCCCGACGCGGCGGGCTATGCCGCCGAGCGGAGGAACGGGCTTCAAAAGGAAATCGTCCGCTGGTGCTGGGACAGGCCGGCGGTTTTTTTGAGGGCCGCAGGGGCCGATGATTTCGAAACCGGAACACTGGCGGCGGCCGAGTTGCTCGGCCTCCCCGGCCGGGGAAGGACGGGGGTGATCGCCTTGAACGACCGGGTGGCCTTTGCCATGATGCAGGCTCTTTCCGCAGCGGGGGCCCGCATTCCCGGACGAATCGCCGTGGTTGGCTACGACGATTCGGCCCTTGCCCGGATCGCCAACCCCGCGCTCACCTCCATCGATCCCCGGCCCGACAAACTCATCCAGGCGGCGGCGGAGCTTTTGCTCAAGGGCCTGGGGGGATACGCCAAGGCGGAACGGGTCGTGGTCAAGCCCGAACTCGTTGTCCGAGCCTCGAGCTGAACACCCGGCCAAACTGTTGCTGACGTGAATGGCGCCAAATCGGCCTTAACTTGGCACCATTCATTGCTGACATCAGGGTGTCTGGAGGTGGGTTTTGAGGCGTTCGCGGAGGTCCGTCCTTGCGCGGAAGAGGAGGCTTTTGACCGAGGGGACGGTGGTTCCGAGGACTTTGGCAATTTCCTCGTAGGGCATGTTTTCGAAACGCCGGAGCACGACCGCCGTGCGCTGGGCCTCCGGCAGGGACGCGATGGCGCGGGTGACGGCTTCCTGCAATTCGGCGTCCGCGATTTCCTCCGGGGCGGAGCGGGCGGAGGAGTCGGCATGGCCGACCGGCGGACGGTCGGCATCGCCCGGGTCGAGCGGGACGAGGCGGGCGCGCTGGCGGCGGCGCATTTCGTTGAAGACGAGATTTCTGGTGATGGTGAGCAGCCAGGTGGTGAATTTGGCGGAGGGGTTGTAGCGGGACGCGCTCTGCCAGACGCGGATGAAGACCTGCTGGGCGATGTCCTCGGCGTCGGATTCTCCGCCCAGCATTTTCGCGACCGTGCCCACGACGCGGAACTGGTGGCGCCCGACGAGGGCCTCGAAAGCTCGCTCGTCGCCGGCTTTCACCGCGAGCATGAGTGCGATGTCCTCCGCTGCCGCATCGTTGTCCGGGGAGTTGCTTGGGGTCATCTGCGAGGAAAAGAAAAGGGATATAACCACGGAGGCGGGCGAAAGGCTCGCGAAATTCCTCTCGCCGCGGGTGCCGTCATCGGGTTTGTTTGTCTGCCCATGAGCCGCCCGGTCGTCGCCAGCTACTGCACAACATTCCTGAAGCGCGAGATGCGCCACATCTACCGCCAGGTGAACGGGCTCAGGGGATTCGGGACATTTGTCATCACCCGGGCGAGGGAGAACCGGGAGGAGTATCCGTTTCCGGATGTGGAGGTGCTCCCCCGTCCGCGGATCTTTTTTCTCCGGCGGTTTTACAAAAAGTATCTCGCCGGGGAGGAGGCGCTGTTTTACCGCGGGGAATACAAGCAGCTCACCAAGCTCCTGGAGCGCAGAAGGCCCGACCTCGTCCACATTTACTTCGGGCATACCGGCGTCCACCTGCTGCCGTTTGTCCGCGCCTGGGGCGGTCGTTCGCTCGTCTCTTTTCATGGCATGGACATCATGCCCCGGGAAGACGAACCCGGATACCTCGACCGCCTCAGGGAGCTTCTCCGGGCTTTGCCCATGGTGCTGGCGAGAAGCGGGTCTCTCGCGGCGAGGCTCGTCGATCTCGGCTGCCCGCCGGAAAACATCCGCATCAACCGCACAGGAATCCCGCTGGACCGCTTTCCCTTTGCGGAAAGGACACCTCCTCCTGGCGGGGCGTGGCATGTCGTGCAGGCCTCGCGACTGATCGAAAAAAAGGGGGTGGACAGCACCCTGGCGGCGTTCGCCTCGTTTCGGAAAACGCATCCCGGATCCCGGCTGACGATCGCGGGCGACGGCCCCCTCCTGGAGGAACTCCGCCGATCTGCCTCCGCGATGGGGATCGGGTCGGCGGTCCGATTCGCCGGGTTTCAATCCCAGGAGGAACTGGCCGCCCTGTTCGCTTCCGCGCACATTTTCATGCATCCCAGCCGGCTGACTTCGAAACAGGACCAGGAGGGGGTTCCGAATTCGATGTTGGAAGCGATGGCGACAGGTCTCCCGGTTGTCGCCACGCTCCACGGCGGGATCCCCGAGGCGGTGGAGGACGGGCGGGATGGCCTGCTGACCCCGGAGAATGATCCCGGGGCTCTCGCGGCTTCGCTGGAAAGGATAGCCGGAGACCCGGACCTGTTCCGAAAGCTCGGTTCCAACGCCTCGGGCTCGGTTCGCGCGAAGTATGAACAAGCGGCGGCGATCCGCTCGCTGGAAGGTTTCTACCGGGAGTTGACCGAGCGAAAACCCGTGTGAACAACTTGCGAACAAGGTCGCGTTTCCTCTTGGGATTATTCACACGGGAATTGTGAACGGCCCACGAATACCGTAGCGGAACGAAATGACATTGAGCGAAATCCAGCGCGCCCTCGAGAAGTGGGGAACCGTTCCCACCCGCAGCCTCGGGCAGAATTTTTTGCACGACCAGAACCTCGCGCGATGGATTGTCGGATGCCTGCAAATCCAGCCGGGCGACCACATTATCGAAATCGGTCCCGGCCTGGGGGCGCTGACGGAATTTCTCGCCCCGCACGACATCCGGCTCACGTTGATCGAAAAAGACGGAAGGCTCGTGCGCCACCTCGAGGAAAAATTCCGCAGCGCGGCGACCGAGATCGTCCACCTCGACGCGATGGATTACGACCTGAGACGAGCCTGGGGAAAAGGGCCGGTGAAAATCGTCGGGAACCTGCCGTATTACGTCTCGACCCCGCTCATCGCAAAATTCACTTCCGCCCTCTCGCCCGCATCCCGCCTTGTTCTGACGCTGCAGCTCGAGCTGGCGCGACGCTTGAACGCGGTTCCGAAAACAAAAGATTACGGGGCCATGACCGTCTGCGTGAACCGGAGATGGAAAGCCTCGCATCTGCGCAAGCTTCCGGCCTCGGTATTTTTTCCCGCGCCGAAAGTCGATTCGGCCGTCATCGCCCTGGACCGCAGGCCCGCCGACAGGGTGCGCCCGCTGGATGACGCGCTCTTCGACTCGCTCGTGCGCCGGGGGTTTTCCGAAAGGAGAAAACAGCTCCGCAACCTCGTCCCGGAACTCAAACCCGGGTGGGCGGAAACCGTCTCCGCATTGGGGGTTCCGGAAACTGTCCGGGCCGAGGAATTGTCGCTGGACCAGTGGGAAACCCTGGCGGGTATCGCGCGCCCGTCGGAAGCCCAGAGCGGGGGCGAAATATTCGATGTGGTCGATGAAAGCGACCGCGTCCTGCGGGCCGAACCGCGCGATGTCGTGCATGTGAACAACTTGCTGCACCGGGCGGCGCACATGCTGATCTTCAACCGTCGGGGCGAGATCCTTTTGCAGAAACGCTCGATCTGGAAAGACCGGAATCCCGGCCGCTGGGATTCGTCTGCGGCCGGGCATCTGGACAGCGGGGAAAATTATCTGGAGGCCGCGCGAAGGGAGCTTCGCGAGGAACTGGGGGTGGATGCCCCCGCATTGGAGCCGGTCGGAAAATTGACGCCATGCGAGCGGACCGGCTGGGAGTTCATCGAGGTTTTCCGGGGTGTTCACGACGGCCCGTTCGCCCCGGCTCCGCTCGAGGTCGAGACGGTGGCCTTTTTCAACAAGGAAGACGTGTTGGCCTGGGCGGCGCGCTCCCCCCGGGATTTCAGCCCGGTTTTCCTGCTCTGCCTCGGCTTCCTTTGAACCCTTCCGGCGTTTCCCGGGTGCCTTCCCAGATCCGCGCGTAAGGGAAGAAATGAGAGGGGAGAGGTTCGACGACCTGTCGATAACGCGAGGGAGGGCGAAGCTCCGTCCTGGGAGGGCGAAGCTCCGTCTGAGCCGTAATAAATG
>JBAYTU010000049.1:0-26253 GCA_041675465.1 Terrimicrobiaceae bacterium
AGGGGAGAGGTTCGACGACCTGTCGATAACGCGAGGGAGGGCGAAGCTCCGTCTGAGCCGTAATAAATGGGCTCACACGGAGGTTCGCCCTCCCATCGTTGACGTTACCCGCGGATTTGGGCCCACGGAACAGCGGTTGATTTCGGGCGGAAATCTTGAAAGACTTCGCGGGATGCCGATCGTGGGTATGTTTGAAGGATGCGATGCCTGGGCGGACGCCCGTCCCCCCGTGTTTTCCCCGACGCGGGCCCGCAGGAGGCCGGGCTTCCACGAGCGCCGGGATTGGAGACCGCCATGCTTTTGACCGAAGAGCAATTCGATCTGCTGAAAGGCGATCTGGATTACATCCTGGCGAGGACTTCGTGCAATTCGATCCAGCTTGCCAAAGGGCAAATTTTCAACGCGATGGAGCTGGACCCGGATGTCCTGCTCGACCTGGTGGAAGGGATGCCGGTTTCGGAGGCGCGTTGGCTCAGCGTCCCGCTGGATGCCCTCCGCCCGCTCATCGGCCGCCGCGCCCGTGGCGGCACCGGGCGGTTGTCGGCCGATGCGGGCGGGCTTTTGATCCCCGTTTGAAGAAGGATCAGACATCCTGAGCCGCGTCCGTCATGACCGGGGATCACCCGGGGATGAACCGTCCGATGCGGCAAACTGCATGTTGTGCAGCCGGTGATACAGCCCTTCCTGCGCGAGCAGGTCCCGGTGGCTTCCCTGTTCCACGATGCGGCCTTGGTCGAGCACCAGGATGCAGGTCGCTTTCACGATGGTGGAAAGCCGGTGCGCGATCACGATCGAGGTCCGGCGCTCCATCAATTTTTCCAGGGCGTCCTGGACCAGGCGTTCCGATTCCGTATCGAGGGCGGAAGTCGCCTCGTCGAGGATGAGGATGCGGGGGTCCTTCAGGACGACGCGGGCGATGGCGATCCGCTGCCGCTGCCCGCCGGAGAGTTGGACGCCTTTTTCTCCGAGCCATGTCTCGTAGCCGTGAGCGAGGCCGGAAATAAACTCGTCCGCATGGGCCGCGACAGCCGCCCGCTTCATCTCCGCGTCGCTCGCTCCGGGCCGTCCGTAGCGGATGTTGTCGGCGATCGTCCCGGAAAAGAGGATGTTGTCCTGCATGACGATGCCGATCTGCCGCCGCAGCGAATGCACGTTGAATTCCCGGATGTCTTTTCCGTCGAAAAGGATCCGGCCCCCGGTCGGGTCATAAAACCTCGCCATCAGCGTGATGAGCGTGCTTTTTCCGGAACCGCTCGGGCCGACCAGCGCGAACGTGGTGCCGGGCGGGACTTCGAAGCCGATGTGGTGGAGTGTGGTGTGCTGCGGGCGGTAGGCGAACGACACGTCCTCGAAGGTGACCCGGCCATCCAGGTCCCGCAGCGCGGGCAGGGATTCGTTTTCCGGAATGTGCGGGCGCGTGTCGAGCAGCGCGAAAATCTTTTCGAGCGACGTCGCCGCCTGCTGCATCACCGCGTTCGAGTCCACGATCCGCGTGATGGGCGCGTAGAGGAGCCCAAGGTAAAAAAGAAAGGCGGTGAGCTGGCCGACGGTGAACGCGCCGCCCGGCTGCATGACCAGCCACGAGCCGTAGGCCAGGACGGCAAAAAGCCCCAGGCCCGAGATGAGGTCGGCCCCCACGGTGAGGAGCGTGTTCCGCCAGGTGATGCGGTTGAAGTTCGTGAAATCCGCCTCGATCCGCTTCTGGAAATTTTCCACTTCGACCCCCTCCATCGCGAAGGCGCGGACCAGCCGGGTGCTGGCGATCCGCTCGTGGAGGAAGCTCATGACCTTGTCCCAGTTTTGCCTGTGGCGCCGGCTCTCGATCCGCAGGCGGCGCCGGTGCCATTTGTAATTCGCGACGAACAGGGGCAGGATGGCGTAGGTGACGAGAGCGAGGTGCCAGTTCGCGTTCAGCAGCAGGGCCATCACGCCGACCACTGTGACAAGATCGCCGATCAGGTTCACGGAGACCCCGGTCACCAGCGCGTAGAGGGCCCCGGTGTCGGTGCTGATGCGCGAAACGATTTTCCCCGTGTGCCGGGCGTCATAGAACCTCAGGGAAAGGCTCTGGAGATGCCGGAATATGGCGACCCTCATGTCGCAGGTGATCCGCATCCCGGTCTGCTGCATGCGGAAATTCCTCGCGAGGATCACCCCGCTTCTCGCCACGACGGCAACGAGGAATGCCGCCAGGATCCACGCCACGTGCAGCCAGGGTTCCCCGGAGGCCGCCAGATCCACAATCCGCCCGATCAAATACGGGCGGACCAGCTCGAGGATCGCCGCGACGAGCAGCAGGGCAAAGATCCCCAACAGCCTCGGCCAGTAAACAAGCAGCGAGGGCAGAAACCTCCGGATGGTCGGCCAGATTTCAGACCCGGATCGGTGGTGTGGCATGAGAATGGTTCCCCACGACTGGAACCAATCGCCCCTGACTGCAAGCGAAAAGTGGCCCCGGGGATCTTTCGTCCGAACAAAAGATGAGAGAGTCCTGTTTTCCGGGGCAATTATTCCTGATTTTTCCTGTGCAGGACGAAAAGATTGGTGCATATGTTCCCCAGGATTTTTGACCCAAATCAATGACAGCCACGACCGCAGATTCCCCCCTTGGTGACGGAGCCTCGCATTCCCGGGTGGAGGAGGGCTTTTTCCGGAAATACCTTTGGAGCTACGACCACAAGATGATCGGTCTCCAGTATTTCTGGACGGCGCTGTTTTTTCTCTTTGTGGGAGGGGGCCTGGCGCTGCTCGTGCGCTACCAGCTGGCGGTGCCGGGGGCTGTGGTGCCGGTCATCGGCCAATTCCTTCCGCAGACGATCGCGGTCGATGGGGTGATCGTTCCCGGCGGCTACAACATGCTGGTGACGATGCACGCCACGATCATGGTTTTCTTTGTGGTGATGCCGATCCTGATCGGGGCGTTCGGGAACTATCTGATCCCGTTGCAGATCGGGGCCGGCGACATGGCGTTCCCGCTTTTGAACGAGTTGAGCTACTGGCTTTACGTGGTTTCCGGTTTCGTGATCCTGGGGGCGTTTTTTGCGCCCGGGGGCGCGCCGGGAACCGGCTGGACCGCGTATGCCCCGCTGAGTGCCGTGGCGGCCTACAGCGGGACGCGGGTGGGGCAGAGCCTGTGGGGGGCTGCGATTTTCATCAACGGGCTCTCCTCGATCGCGGGCGCGACGAACTACATCACGACAATCGTAAATTTGCGCGCCCCCGGCATGAGGATGTTCCGCATGCCGTTGACGGTCTGGTCGCTGTTCGTGACGGCGATCCTGCTCGTCCTGGCGGTGCCGGTGCTTTCGGCGGCGGCCGCCATGCTCTTTGCGGATTTGAATCTCGGGACCAGTTTTTTTAAGCCCGCCGGTGGGGGGCAGCCGCTGCTCTGGCAGCACCTGTTCTGGTTCTTCGGGCACCCGGAGGTTTACATCATGGTCCTTCCCGCGATGGGGCTCGCGTCCGACATCATCTCGGTCTTTTCGCGCAAGCCGATCTTCGGCTACAAGGCCATGGTTTATGCGATGATGGCGATCGGGGTGCTGGGGTTCATGGTCTGGGGGCACCACATGTTCGTGAGCGGGATGAACCTCACGCTCAGCGCGGCCTTTTCCGTCTCGACGATGGTGATCGCGGTCCCGTCCGCGATCAAGACCTTCAACTGGCTGGGGACCGTGTGGAGGGGGTCGATCGAATTCAAGACGCCGATGTGTTTCGCGCTGGCGTTTGTCTCGATGTTTGTCATCGGCGGGCTCAGCGGGATTTTCATGGCTTCGACCCCGGTCGACCTGTTTGTGCATCACACGTATTTCATCGTGGCGCACATCCACTACGTGCTCTTCGGGGGGAGCCTCTTCGCGATTTTCGGGGCGGTCTATTTCTGGTTTCCGAAGATGTTCGGAAGGATGCTCGACGAGCCGCTCGGGAAACTCCATTTCCTGTTGACGTTCGTCTTTTTCAACATGGCCTTCTTCCCGATGCACAACCTGGGCCTCGGGGGGATGATGCGGCGGATCGCGGATCCGACGGTCTACCAGCACCTGCGCCAGCTCCAGCCGTTGAACCAGATCAGCACGATCGGCGCGATGGGCCTGGGCTTCACCACGTTTCTCTTCGTTTGGAACATCATCCACTCGCTCCGCAACGGGCCGAAGGCACCGGCCAACCCCTGGCATTCCAACACCCTGGAATGGACGGTCCCGTCGCCTCCGGGACACGGGAATTTTCCCGAGACGCCCACGGTTTATCACGGGGCCTACGAATACAGCGTGCCCGGGCTGGAAGAGGACTACCTGCCCCAGAACGTGCCCGCCCCCGGGCATGCCCGCCTGGATTCGCATTAGCCGCTTGCCTGTCCGCTGAAATCCGGATCGAATATTCCGCGCAATGGCCGAATCACGTCACGACAAATCCGAAACTGGGCTCCACCTTTGGGCGCACCTGACCCTCGCGGCCACGTTTCTCCTGCTGTGCAGCGGGGGGGTCGTGACCTCGAAAGGAGCTGGCATGACGGTCCCCGACTGGCCGACGACCTACGGGTATAACATGTTCTTGTTTCCGGTTTCGAAGTGGGTGGGCGGGATTTTTTACGAGCACAGCCACCGGCTCATCGCCTCCGGTGTGGGGCTGATGACATTGGTCCTCGCGGTGTGGGTGTCCGTTGCCGACCGGCGCCGGTGGGTGAAATTCCTCGGGGTGGCTGCGTTTGTCGCGGTCTGTGTGCAGGGCGTGCTCGGCGGGCTGCGGGTCACGCTTTACAAGGACGAGCTCGGGATTTTTCACGCGCTGCTCGCCCAATCGTTTTTTTGTGCCGTCGGGATCCTCTGCGTGGCCACGGGCGGAAAGTTCCTGCGCGGGGAGTGGGATGTGTTCGACCCGGACCGCGCGCTCAGGGATTTGGTTCTCGCGACGACGGCGCTTGTCTTTGTCCAGCTCGGCCTGGGAGCGACGATGCGGCACGAGCATGCCGGGCTCTCGATCCCGGATTTTCCGCTCGCCTACGGAAAAATGCTCCCCGACACCTCGCCGGAAGCGATTGCCGCGATCAATGCGAGGCGGGTCGCGGAGGGCCAGGTGCCGACCACTGCCCTGTTCATCTGGGTGCAGATGGCCCACCGGGCGGTGGCGGTCCTGATCGTCGCGGGAGTCATCGCCGTCTTCCGGAGGGCCGCGACGGCATCGAGGCTGCGCGTGACCAAGCTCTGGAGCTCGGTGTGGCTCGGGCTGGTGGTTGCACAGGCAGCGCTCGGAGCCTGGACGATCTGGTCGGACAAGGCGGCTGACATCGCGACCACCCACATGGCGTTGGGCGCGCTGATCCTCCTGCTGGGAGCGCTGTTCTCGTTCAGGCTGTGTCGGGCCACTGAAGCACGGAGGTTCCAGGCTCCCGATCCCGGAATTTCCACCGTTCTCGCCTCAAGAGTCGCATGAAATCCGTCACCGCCGTTTCGCGGGAGAAGCCGGAATCCGTCCTCGGGGACGTGATGGAGCTCGTGAAGGCGCGTCTTTCCCTGCTGGTGTTGATCACGACGCTGGTGGGCTTTCTTCTCGGCTGGCGGGGTCCGCTGGACTGGGGGCTCCTTGCCGCGACGCTCACCGGCACGGCGCTTTGCGCGGGAGGGGCCGCTGCGCTCAACCAATGGTGGGAGCGCGATCTCGACGCGCGCATGAAACGAACCCGCGCGCGCCCACTCCCCGCCCGGCGGATGCAGCCGCTTGACGCGCTGCTCTTCGGGCTGTTTTTTTCCGCGGTCGGCGTGGTGATACTGGGGCTCTTCGCAAATCCACGCGCCGCCTTTCTGGCGTTTGCCACCATCGCCATCTACATCCTCGTTTACACGCCGATGAAGCGCTGGAGCTCCCTCAACACGCTTGTGGGCGCGGTGCCGGGAGCCCTGCCGCCGCTGATCGGCTGGGTCGCGGCGAGAGGGCGCTACGACCTGGAAGGGTGTCTGCTCTTTGCGGTTCTCTGGTTCTGGCAGATGCCGCATTTCCTCGCCATCGCCTGGATGTATCGCGAGGACTACGCGGACGCCGGGTGCGTCATGATCTCGAGAGATGATCCCCGGGGCAACATCACGTCCCGCCAGGCCCTGCTGTATTCGCTCTGCCTGTTGGTCATCACCCTGCTCCCCGGTCTCATCGGCTTCAACTCCCCGCTCTACTTCTTCGTGGCACTGGTTCTGGGAACCGCCTTCTGCGGCTTTGCGATGGACTTCGTTCTGCATCGCGACCGGTCCGCCGCGCGCCGACTGTTTTTCTGCTCGATCCTTTATCTGCCGCTTCTGCTCGGAGCCCTGGTCGCAACCACCCGATGAAATTCTCGAACCTGCGCCTGATCCTGATGTTGTGGGGTTTCGCCCTGGCCCTCGCGGCCACGGTGGTTTTTTTGATGCTCCTCCGAGGTCCCGCTGTCGCCCTGTAAATCTATGTCCACCGCCGTTCTCGCCCACGATTCCCGCGCCCATCACGGGGCCTCACCCGCCACCTGCAAATTCGGGATGATCATTTTTCTGTTCTCCGAAGCCATGTTGTTCGCGGGGCTGATTGCCGGGTATTTTGTTCTCCGGTGGACGGCGACCGGCTTTCCGTGGCAGCCTGGCAGCGCGTGGCCGCCGGACGCCTCGCTCCCCCACCTCCCGGTCTTCCTGACGTCGGTCAACACGGTTTTCCTTGTCTCGAGCAGTTTCACCTTCCACTTCAGCGAGGCCCGCGTGCGGGAAGGAAAGTCCGGGCTGGGCTTGCTCGCGCTGACGATTCTCCTGGGGGCGACGTTCGTCGTGATCCAGGGGTTCGAGTGGGTCCACCTGTATCACGAGGGGCTCTGGTTCGACAAAGGCGGCATCTACGGGTCGTCGTTTTTTGTCATCACCGGGTTCCACGGCATGCACGTGGCGATCGGCGTGTTGCTGATTGTCTGGTGCTTTCTGCGGCAGTCGATGACGCGGTGTTTTACCCCGGGGCACCACCCGGCCCTGGCGAATGTGGCGCTCTACTGGCACTTCGTCGATGTCGTCTGGATCTTCCTGTTCACGCTGCTCTACTGGGTCTGAGGGGTGGGGAAGGCCGGAAATATTCCGCAGATCGGCTGGGTGATCGCGTTTCTCGGCTTCGCGACCCTTGTCGCGTTTGCCTATTCGGGCCTCAGGGGCCTGCGCCCTGCCGCCACCCCGGCCCGCCTGGCCCCGATCGCCCGGGTTCCGGATTTTCATCTCCTCGACCAGACGGGGAAGCCCTTTGGCCTCGCCGATCTCGAAGGGAAAATCTGGGTGGCCAGTTTCATCTTCACCCGCTGCACGGGACCGTGTCCGCTCATCAGTTCCCGCATGGCGGAGATCAACAAAACGGTGGGGCGGGAAGGCGGGGGAGTCGGGCTCGTCAGCTTCTCGACCGATCCCGGGTTCGACCGCCCGGATGTCCTGGCCGCGTATGCCTCCAAACTCGGTGCCGACCCCGCCCGGTGGAAATTCCTCACCGGCCCGCAGGAAGACATCGAAGCCGTCGTGGTCAAGGGCCTTCTTCAACCGCTCGCGAAGGAACCTGACGGCACCCCGGCCCATTCGACGCGCCTCGTCCTCGTGGACCGGAGGGGACGCCTGAGGGGATGCGAGGATGGCGGCGATCCGGAAGCGGTTCAAAAGCTTCTCATGGACATCGGCGATCTCCTGCGCGAGGATCCTTCCAAGGAACCATGAAGCCTGCACCGTCGATCTCCGCCGCCCTTCTGTTCCATCACGGCGCGATGGCCTGCGTGGGCTGCCGCGAGCCGGGGGCCTTCGGCCCCGATGAGCCCCAGACCGTGATGGCCGGCGTGGCGTTCTCGTGGAGCGTCATCACCATGCTCGCAATCGTGGCCGCCCTCATTGGCGGCCTGGGATTTTACATCACGAAAACCTGCGGGCGGGTGGACCGCGAAAACGGCACGCGATGACGGTCGCGGATCTCCCGGCGCTGAATGCCGGACTCAACGCCACTGCCACGGTCCTGCTTCTTGCGGGGTTTGTGCTCATCAAGACAGAACGCAAACTGGCGCACAGGAACTGCATGGTCGCGGCCTTCGTCGTCTCCTGCGTCTTTCTCGCGACCTACGTGCTCCACAAGGTCCTGGTGCACGGGGTCCACACGCCCTTCGGCGGGGCGGGACCCTGGAAAACCTTTTACTACGGAATGCTGGCGACGCACGTGTTCCTGGCGATGGTCATCGTGCCGTTGATCCTCGTCACGATGACGCATGCCGCCAAGGCGCGGTTTGAGAAGCACCGCGCCTGGGCCCGGTGGACGTTCCCGCTCTGGCTCTATGTCTCGGTGACCGGCGTGCTGGTTTATTTCATGCTCTACCAATGGTTCCCGAGGGCATGACGCCGAAGGGGGTCGCCCACCCGGGCGTGCTGGATGCGTTCGCCTACGACGGGCGCCGCGACACGCTCGTGCTCGCGATGTATGAAACCCGCGAATGGACGGGCGGGGAACCCCAGCTATTCCAGCTCCAGGAAAAGCTCAACGCCTACGCCTCTTTCATCCTCGACGGGGAAATGGCGGAGTCGTTTCCCCAATACGCGGACCGGCCTGTCGAGATCCAGCTCCGCACCAGGCACGAGCCGGACGACGTCGCCCTCCGTCTCCTGGCCGCAGCCCGCGAACAACTGGCCCTGCAGCAGATCCGCCTGGAAGTCATCCTCGCGGAGGGGTCGGACGGGGCTGTTCCCGGAGACGGCTGCGGGCATGAGTTCATTTGAACCGGGCTAATCCCGCAGTGCGGCGTCGAAGCGTTTGGCGGTGTTCGCATATCCCGGATACCGTCCCGCATCGCCGCCCGAGGGCTTGAACCGCCAGTGCTTGTAGGACCACAGCCAGCATTCCGGGGCCTCCCGAATGCCCGGCTCCAGCACATCCCAACATTGCTGGGCAATTTCGGTCGGCGTGGCATCCGGCGGATATTCCAGCGGCTTGTGATAGATCATCCGGTATGTGCCGTCCGGTTGGGGGCGGCATTCCGCAGGCACGATCCGGGCCCCGGTATGAAGGGCGAGGGCCGCGTGCATCTGGGTCACGCAGGTTTTGAGGCCGGAGAATTCATCGATGATGACGCTGGCCTCGTTGGGATCGAGATTCAAATCGACCACCGCGCAAAAATAGCCGCCGCTTTTCAGATGTTTCAGCATCCGGGCAATCGCGCGCTCCTGGGGGATGATCGCATGGCCGGTGCTGCTGCGGAGCCGGTCGAAATGGCGCCCGAGCAGGGGGTTCTTCAGCTTCTGGGCCACGATGATTCCCGGCCCGTAAAAAAAGTGCAGATTCTGCCCCAGCCACTCGAAGTTGGAAAAATGCGTCGTGACGAAGATTGTGGGCCCGATGGGTCCGCGCGCGTCAAGTCCCTCGGTGCGGATGATGTTCGCTGCGGTTTTCCGGGTGAGATTCGGCGACCAGAAAAGCTCGAACATGGTCCTTGCGAAGCTCCGGTAAGCGGATTCGGCGATGCGTCGCTTTTCCATCCGCCCGATGGTGTTGCCGAAAACGGAATCGAGGTTTTGCATCGAGACCTCCCGGCCGCGGGGATCCATGCGGTAGGCGATCGAGCCGATCGGGGCGGCAAGCCACACCAGGCAGCGGTGGGGAAGCCACAGCACCAGCTGACCTGCAACTCGAAGGCCCACATACTCGAGCCATTGCCGGATCGTCACTCCGGCTGCCGCCTCATGCCGTCCGGCCTTTTTGGAAAAGACCATTTGCGCATCATCGGGGCAATCCGCCTTTCTGCAACGACAAATTCCGTCAAGCTGGGAGGCCCTAAAACCGGCCTCAGGGCAAGCCGGCGGCCTTCCAATCGACGCCCCGCATGTCGCCGGTGTCGAGGAATTTCTGATGCATGGCGAAGGCGGCGCTGAGGGTGGTGGGGGTCTGGCCTTTGGTGACGCTGTCGAAGTAGCCGTGGAGTTCGCGGCGGAAGTCGGGATGGGCGCAGTTTTCCACGATCAGGCGGGCGCGCTCATGCGGGGTTTTGCAGCGGAGGTCGGCAACCCCGTTTTCGGTGACGATGACCTGCACCGAGTGCTCGCTGTGGTCCATGTGGCTGACGAGGGGGACGATCGGGCTGATCTTGCCGCCCTTCGCGAGCGAGGGGCAGGTGAAGATCGAGATGTATCCGTTTCGGGTGAAGTCTCCCGATCCCCCGATGCCGTTCATCATGCTCGAGCCCATGACGTGCGTGGAATTCACGTTGCCGAAGAGGTCGACCTCGATGGCTGTGTTGATCGTGATGATGCCGAGGCGGCGGACCATTTCCGGGTTGTTCGTGATCTCCTGCGGGCGGAGGCAGATGTGCTTTTTGTAAAAATCCAGATCCGCGTAGACCTCTTTCAGGAGGCCGGGGCTGACGGTGAGGGACGTTCCGGTGACGAATTTGCATTTCCCTTTTTGGATGAGGGAGATCACCGAGTCCTGGATCACCTCCGAAAACATCTCAAACGGCGGGATGTCGGTGTTTTCGCCAAGCGCGGCGAGCACGGCATTCGCGATGTTGCCGACCCCGGACTGGAGCGGAAGGAACTCCTTGGGGATCCGTCCGGCGCGGATTTCGCCCGCCAGAAACCCGGCGACGTTCTGGCCGATTCTCTGCGTGGTTTCGTCGGAAGGGTCGAAGGCGGCCACCTCGTCCGGGAGGTCGGTTTCGACGATGCCCGCGATCTTTGCGGGATCGACCTTGATGAAAGGAGTTCCGATCCGCGAGGAGCAGTCCGAGAGGGGGATGGGTTTGCGGTGCGGAGGATCCAGGGGCTGGTAGATGTCGTGCAGGCCGCGCAGGGCCGGAGGGTGGTTGCGGTTGAGTTCCACAAGGATCTTCTCGGCGACGCCGCAGAATGTCGGGGCGGCTCCCACCGAGGTGGTCGGCACGATCTCGCCGTCCTCGGTCACATCGCAGGCCTCGACGACAGCCCACTGGAATTTTCCGAGAAACCCGTAGCGGACCTGTTGCGGGAGCGTGGAGAGATGCATGTCGAAGAAACGCGTCCGCCCGGCGTTGATGGCCGCGCGGAGGTGTTTGTTCGATTGGTAGGGGGTGCGCCAGGAGATGGCCTCGGCGAGGGCGAGTTCGCCGTCGAGGGACTGCCCGGTCGAGGCACCGGTGACGACGCCGATCTGGAGCGGGCGTCCGGCCTCGTGCTCCGCCTTGGCGCGCCTGGCGAGGGCGGTGGGAATCGCCTTGGCCGCCCCGGCGGGCGTAAACCCGCTGAACCCGATCGTGTCGCCGTTTTCGATGAGGGCCGCCGCTTCGTCGTCGGTCATGAATTTGTCCCTGATTGCCATGTGTGTTTCGCAGGTTTGTGGTTGTTCGTGTCTGGTAAAGCCGGTCAATCTATCTCGGACAGTTTCTCGATACTTTGATGTCCGACAAGAAATTCCGAGTCCCTTTCGTCGAGAAGCCTGATGTTTCCCAGGGGATCGAGGCCGGTAAACCGCCCGGTGATTTTGTCCCCGTGCGCGAGGGAGATTTCCACCGGGACCGGGCGGCTCCACCGGAGGTTCAGCCCGTCGATGGCGGCCTTCATCCCACCTTCTTCCATCGCCTGGTGGGCATCGGCGAGCGCATCCAGGGTGCGCACGGCCATCCCATCCACCGAAGGAACGGATTCCGACACGCGGGCGATGTTCGTCGAGAGGGGCTCCAGCGAGGGGTCCGACGTCCAGGGGGCGTTCGAGATATTCAGGCCGAAGCCGACGATGAGCACGTCTTTGGCGGATTGCTCGATCAGGAGTCCGCCGAGTTTTTTTTTGCCCGACATGAGGTCGTTCGGCCAGCGGAGACGAGCCGATGGGACGCGCAGGCCGTCGAGCATCCGGACCAGGTGGAGGCCGGCCATCAGCGAAAACCCCGCCCACTTTGCCACGCCGCCCTCCGATGGGAGGACGGCTGAGATCCACAGTCCGCCGGGGTCGGAGACAAACGCCCGTCCGAACCTGCCGCGCCCGCCGGTCTGCCGGTCCGCGCGCACCGCGCTCCACGCGGGGAGGTCGCGGGCGAGGTCGTTGGTCGAACCTGCCGTGGCGCACTCGCAGAGCCTCCATCCGGCTTTGCCGACCCCGTTGGTCACTTTCATGTCCGGTATGGTTCCGTTCATCCGGGCAGGAGAGAAGCCCCCTTCATATCACCCCGAGTCCCTTGAGCAGGGAGAGCATGATGGCGGCGGCCATGACCGAGCCGATCTGGCCGCCGGTGTTGGCGCCCATGGCGTGCATGAGGAGGTAGTTGTGCTTGTTCCAGCGCTGGCCCTCGTGTTGGACGAGACGGGCCGCCATGGGATACGCCGAGATGCCGGCCGCCCCGACGAGCGGGTTCACTTTTCCGCCGGAAAGGAGATACCAGATTTTCCCGAGGAGGATGCCGCCGACGGTGTCGATGGTGATCGCCACAAGCCCAAGGCCGAAGACCATGAGAGTCTCGCGGGTCAGGAACTGGGAGCCGGACATGGTCCCGCCGATGGCCAGCCCGAGAAAGAGGGTCGCGATGTTGGCGATTTCATTTTCCGAAGCGTTTGCCAGCCGCGGGACCACCCCGCTGACTTTCATGAAATTCCCGAGCATGATCATGCCCATCAACGGGAGGCCCTGCGGGGCGATGATGCCGGTGATGGCCGTGACGACCACGGGAAACGCGATGAGCGCAGCCCGGGAGACCTTGCCCTTCGGGCTCGGCATCTTGACCTCACGCTCTTTGCGCGTCGTGAGGAGCCGCATGATCGGCGGCTGGATCACCGGGACGAGAGCCATGTAGGAATACGCAGCGACCGCGAGCGCCCCGACCATGGCGGTCGGGATTTTGTTCATCCCGGCAAACATGTTTGAGACAAAAATCACGGTCGGGCCGTCGCAGGCACCGATGGCAGCGACCGAGACCGCCTCCTCCTTGGAGAAACCAAGTGCCAGCGCGAGCAGGAGGGTGATGAAGATCCCGAGCTGCCCCGCCGCTCCAAACAGGAGCAGCCGGGGATTGGAGAGGAGAGGGGAAAAATCCGTCATCGAGCCGATCCCCACGAAGATCAGGAGCGGATAAAGCTCGTTTGCGATGCCAAAGTCGTAGAGCGTCCTGAGGATCCCGCCCGCACCCATCACCTCGCTCAGGGGCAAATTCACGAGGAGGCACCCGAAGGCGATCGGGAGGAGCAGCAGGGGTTCGACCCCCTTCGAGATGGCCAGCCAGAGCATCACGCAGGCGACAGCGATCATGATCACATTCGGACCGCCGTGCGCGAAGAGAAACCGCACGCCTTCGAACAGCGCCCCCAGCGCACTCAGGATTGAGTCCGCCACTACTTGTCCTCCTTCCCGGTGGGACGGACGGGGAAAAAGGCGACCAGGGCGCCGATGATGAGCGTGAGCAGAAACAATGTTGCCAGCGTGCCGCCCATTCCGACGACCAGCATGGTGATTCCAAATGTGAGGTTGTTCATGGGGTCAGGGGGTTTTCTGCGGGTCCGGGAACGCGCGGCTGTGCCAGACGGAGAGGACGATCGACACGATGAGAACGACGGCGATCACGAGCAGGGGAACGAAGAGGTGCTCGTCGAACCAGCTGCCGACCGGGCCGTAAAGGTCCGCGATCATTTTCGCGCCGATAAAAAAGAGGATCACGCTCACGCCGTGCTGCAGGAACTTGAACATGGCCATGACTCCACGGATCGCGAAAAAGAGTGACCCCAAGCCCAGCACCGCAAAGACGCTGGAGGTGACGACAACAAAGGGATCCGTGCTGATGCCCATGATCGCGGGGATCGAGTCCAGCGCAAAAACCACATTGGTGCTCCCGATGACAAGGAACACCAGGAAGAGCGGGGTGATGCAGGACCGGCCTTCGTGCCGGACCACGAGCCGCCTGGTGGACGGGTCGCCGTCGTAGAGCGGAAAAACCCTTGCTGCGATTCGGTAGAAGAGGTTCCGCTTCGGGTCGATGTGCTCGTCTCCGCCGCAGGTCAGCATCTTCCAGGCTGTCCAGATCAGGAGGACGCCGAAGAGCGAAATCAGCCAGTGGAACCGCTCGACCAGGGCGACCCCGAAAAGTATGAACCCGATCCGCAGCACGATCGAGAGGAGGATTCCCAGCTTGATGAGTTTTGGCTGGGCGAAATCCCGGACGTCCATGAGCGAGAAGATCAGGATGAAGACGAAAAGGTTGTCGACCGAGAGCGAATACTCGGTGAGGTATCCGGTGACGAAAAGGAGCGAGATTGCGGGGCCCTGCGGATGCACGAAGTAAACCACCGCCCCAAAAGCGAGCGCCACCGTGATCCAGAGCCCCGTCCACCGAAGCGCGGAAGCCACGCCGACTGCCGAATGACGGTGCGTGATGACAAAGAGATCCAGGGCGCAGACCACGAGCACGGTCGCTGCGAATAACGCCCATAGCATCGTGACGGGATCCATGCGCTTTTCAGGTTCCGGACGCCCCGGTCAATTTCCGGTCAATATGGTTCCCGTGTTGCATGGGCCTACCGGAATGTGTGCGAGCGGAAGATGCTGCGCCGACCTTCGCGGGACCACATGAGGGATTCGTCCGGGGTCACCGAGACGATGCGATGGTGGTCGCCGAGCGTGCAGTAGACAGCTCCCACGATGGCCGTAAAAACGTCCGCCGCGATCCCGTCGGCAGCCTGCTGCGGGGGGCAGGCGGGCGCGGGAGACGGAGCCTGGTGCGGCTTGTTTTCCGGGGCCGACGTGCCGCGCAGGCTGCGGACCTCCGTCTTCAGGTCGGACACGATTTTCGCGAGGACCAGAAGCCCTGCCATGACGAGCAGGAGCACGGCTGTCTCCAGCTTTATGATGTCGGTGGCGGCGGCGGCGAGAAGGGTGTTCATGGGCCCTCAGGAAAGCGTGACCAAAACCTGCCCTTCCTCGACAACGTCGGCGGGCGCAACGTGGATCGTGGCCACGGTGCCGTCGTGCTCGGCGTAGACAAAGGTGTTCATCTTCATGGCCTCGACGGTCGCCAGCTGGGTGCCGGAGGCCACCTTCTGCCCCACCTGGCAGTCGATCGAGACGACGCGTCCGGCGAGCGGGCTCGTGACCGCTCCGGCTCCTGCGGGGACTGCGGAGGCCGCAGGCTTGGGGGCCGAGGATGGGGGGGGCGCAATGCTGGTCTGCTGGAACGCGGGAACGCCCGGCTGGCCGACTGTCGGCCTGCCCTGCTCGTCGAGCGTCTCGACAACGACATCGAACACTTTTCCGTCAACGGTAATGCGTAGCTTTTTCATGTTTTAGGGTCCTTCAACCGGGGTTCGTCAGAGCGGGATATTGCCGTGCTTTTTCGGCGGGCGCGTTTCGCGTTTGGAGAGGGTGTTGCGGAGCGCCATGGCCACCATGGCCCTTGTCTGGGCGGGGCGGATCACGTCGGTGATCAGCCCTTTGCCGGCCGCCTGGTAGGGCGAGGCGAATTTGGCGCGGTAATCGGCGATGAGTTTGGCTTCGCACGAGGGGTCCTTTTCGATCTCCCGCTTGTAGAGGATCTTGACCGCGCCCTCGGCACCCATGACGGCGATTTCGGCGGTCGGCCACGCGAAGACGAGGTCCGCCCCGAGATCCTGGCTGCACATGGCGAGGTAGGCTCCGCCGTAGGCCTTCCGCAGGATGATCGTGATCTTCGGCACAGTCGCCGCACCGTAGGAAAAGAGCATCTTTGCCCCGTGTCGGATGATGCCGCCACGCTCCTGGGCGACGCCGGGGAGGAACCCTCCGGTGTCCACAAGCGTCACGATCGGGGTGTTGAAAATGTTGCAGAAGCGGATGAACCGCGCCGCCTTGTCCGAGGCGTCGATATCGATCGCCCCGGCCTTGACGGCCGACTGGTTGGCGATGATCCCGACCACGACCCCCTGGATCCGCCCAAACCCGACGACGATGTTCTTCGCGAAATCCATCTGGACCTCGAGGAAGTCGGCATCGTCCACGAGCCGTCCGATCACGTCCTTCACGTTGATCGGGTTTTTGCCGTCCTCCGGAACGAGATCGTCCATCCCCGGGTCGTCGTCCAGCACGAGTGGGCGGGCCAGGTCATGCGGCGGGTCCATGATGTTGTTCGACGGGAGAAACGAGAGGAGCTTCCGGACGATCGCGACCGCGTGCGCGTCGTTGTCCGCGACAAAGTGGATGTTTCCGCTGATGGTGGCATGGGCGGCCGCGCTGCCGACCTCGGCCATCGTGCATTTCTGGCCGGTCGCGGCAAAAATGACCTCCGGGCCGGTGATGAACATGTTCGCCTGGTCCTTGACCATGACCTGGAAATCGGTCAGCGCCGGCGAATAGGCCGCGCCCCCCGCGCAGGGTCCGGCGATCACCGCGATCTGCGGGACCACGCCGGAAAGATAAACGTTCTTGAAAAACACCTTCCCGTAACCCGAGAGCGACTCAACGCCTTCCTGGATGCGCGCGCCACCCGAGTCGTTGAAGCAGACGACGGGCATGCCGGATTGCTGGGCGTAGTCCATGATGTCGCAAATTTTCTGCGCGTGCATGGCACCGAGCGATCCTCCCGCCACCGTGAAGTCCTCGCTGTATGCGGCCACCGGGCGGTTGCCGACGTATCCGGTGCCGCTCACCACGCCATCCGCAGGCAGCTCCTTTTTCTCCATGCCGAAGTTGTGGCACGCATGCTGGGCGTGCATGCCGAACTCCATGAATGTTCCCTCCTGGAAGAGGTTGTCGAGACGGTCGCGGGCGGTCATGAGCCCCTTCTTGCGGCGGGCTTCCAGCTTGTCTTTGCCTCCCCCGGCGAGCACTTTCTCGCGGCGGGCTTCCAGTTCTTCGATGAGTTCCTTTTTGATGGGCATGTCGGTGGGGTGGGTTAGTGCCCGCAGGGGCAGGCACCGGGTTTCGGTTGGCAGAACTCGGTGAGGACGCCGAACGAACTTTTCGGGTGCACGAAGGCGACCAGTTTTCCTCCAGCCCCGTCGAAGGGGACTTCGTGGATCAGGCGGGAGCCGGACTCTTTCGCCTGGGCGAGCTGGCCGACGATGTCGGTCGTCGCAAACGCGATGTGGTGGATCCCCTCGCCCCGGGTCTCGAGGAATTTCGCGATCGTGCTCTCCGGGTCGGTCGGCTCCAGCAGCTCGAGATGCACCTCCCCGCACGCGAAGAATGCCGTGCGCACCTTCTGGGAGGGCACTTCCTCGATGCTCCCGCATTTCAGCCCGAGGGTTTTCTCGTAGTAGGGCAGGGCCGCCTCGATGGATTTCACGGCGATGCCGAGGTGATCAATTTTTTGAATAGTAGCGCTCATCGGAATGTATTATTAGGAAATCTAATATATGCGGGTGTGGCAAGAACTTTTTGTCGGCCGAAAGAATTTCGGGAAAAGCGGGATGTGTCCTGCCGGGCACCCGCGACAAAGACACCATCAGGTTGATCCCGGCAGCCGTCCCTCCGGGCTTTCCTGCAGGGCGGAGTGGGCGCGGGCGACGCGGATGTATTTTTCCGCCCAGGCCCGGAGTCCGGCGCGTTCTTCGGGGCCGAGTGCGCGGACGACTTTTCCCGGGGTGCCCATGACCATCGAGCCGGCGGGGATTTTCGTGCGGGGAGTGACGACGGTCCCGGCGGCGATGAGGCATTGGTCTCCGATTTCCGCGCCATCCAGGACCACGGCCCGCATGCCGACGAGGCATTCGTCGCCCACGGTGCAGGCATGGACGATCGCCCCGTGGCCGATGGTGCAGTAGGCTCCGACGATGGCGGGCAGATCATCCGCGAGGTGGATGATCGAGCCGTCCTGGACGTTCGAGCCCTCGCCGATGACGATCGATTCGATGTCGCCGCGCAGGACGCACCCATAGAAGACGCTCGAGTCTTTGGCGAGGCGGACGTCGCCCATGATGCGGGCGTCCTTCGCGACAAAGGCGGCCTCGGAAAGTTGGGGCTGGCGGGAAAGGAATTTTTCGATGCGGGATTGGATGGTCATAGGGTTCGAGGAGTCGGGCAGGACGAGAAACGGGCGGGTTTTCCCATGTGCGCCCGGGAGTGCGGGCCGGGGATTTCGGTCAGGATTTCCGGGCGCATGGGAGGGAGGGGTCAGGCGGCCATTTTTCTGCCGCTGGCGGCGAGAAGGCGGTCGTAGAGGAGGATATGGTGTTTGGCGGCGGCAGCCCAGGAGAAATCCGCGGCGCGTGCGGCTTCAACCAACGGGGCAAGATCGGCGGTCCTTGCGGCACGGCCGATCGCATCCCGCAGGGCCTCGACGGAGCCGTTGTAAAAGACAAAGCCGTTGCCGTTGCCGGTGACCGGATCGAAGTCCTGCACGAGCTGCCGGAGCCCGCCGCAGTGCGCGGCGATCGGCAGGACGCCGTTCCTGAGCGCGAGCATGAGCAGCTCGCCGCCGGGTTCGACCGGTCCGGGCAGGATCAAAAATTCCGAGGCCGAGAGGGCGAGATGGAAAAGAGGGGCGTCCACTTCGGGAAGGTTGGCGAACCGCCCGGCATGGCGCCGGACCGCGATTTCCAGAGCCCGGACATGCGCGGGCCCGACGGGCCCGAGAAGGAGGACCCGCACGTCATCCGAGGGCAGGCGGTCGAGCGTCTCGAGCAGGGCCCCGACCCCCGCGCCATGCGTGGCCGAGGAATCGGCGAGAAAAATGCGCCCGCCCGGCAACAGTCCGGCCCGGCGGCACAACCCGTCCCGCGCGGCGGCTTTTTCCGTGGCGGGAAACACCGGCCACGCGGACTCCCTCAAGCCGTCCGGGATGCCTTCGAGCTTGTCGCGTTGCTCCCGCAGCACGTTTTCGAGGCCGCATCCGAATTCCGGAGTCTGCATCTCGGCCACGTGGCGGCGACCGGGAAGGACGACCGCATCCGCAAACAATATCCCCGCCTTCAGGCAATTCATGCTCCCGAAAAATTCGAGCCCGCGCGCGGAGAAATATTCCCCCGGAAGATTTGTGAGCCCGAAATCGTAGCTCCAGAAATTCCCCTGATATTCGAGGCTGTGCGGCGTGAGCACCGTCACCGGCGGCAGGCGCTGGTCCTTCGCGAAAACGGGGAGCAGGGCCGTCTGCCAGCCGTGCGCGTGAACGACATCCGGAGCCGTCTTTTTCGCCAGCTCCAGGACGCATTTCGTGAAGAAGATGAAGCGCGCCGAGTTGTCCTGGTAGTCCCGTCCGTCCGCCCCATAGAGGCCGCTGCGGTCGAAAAATTCGTCACGCGCCACGAAGGAGACCCGCACGTCGCCCGGGGCCGTCGCCTCGAAAATTTCCGCGGGATGCCTTGCCTGGCCGACCGGAATCGTAAACCTCGTCTTCACCCGTCTGGCCTTGACCGACTTGTCCTCCCGGATGCAACGGTAATACGGCAGGACCACGGACACCTCGTGTCCCGCCTCGCGGACGTGGGCGGCCAAAGCCAGCATTTCGTCGGCAAAATCGCCGGTGCGGGCAAAAGGGGTCATCTCGCTCGCGGCCATCAATATCTTCATGCGCGCATTCTCCAACAGCCCGCCCTCCCGAGTCGAATGAATTTGGTGGCCGGCGGAGGGAAAGAGGTGGGCACGGCAACCGGGACGGTTGTCGAACGCACCGGTTACTGGAGTGTCGCCTCCAGCATTCTGGTGGCGGGGGCCGGGACGAAAGGGCTCACGTCTCCACCGAGCCGGGCGACTTCCTTGACGATGCGCGAGCTCAGGTAGGTATAGTCTTCCTTGGGCGTGAGGAAGACCGTTTCCAGGCGCGCCTCCAGCTTCCGGTTCATCAGCGCCATCTGGAACTCGAATTCGAAATCCGAGACCGCGCGGAGACCGCGGATCACGGTGAAAATCCCGCGGTCGCGCGCGAAGTCCACCAGGAGGCCTTTCAGCGGGACCACCTCGATGGCCGGGTTGTCGGCGGTGCTTTCCTCCAACATCTGGATCCGGTCCGCGACCGAAAAGAGCGGGTGTTTTCCCTCCCCGGTGGCCACGGCGACAACGACGGATTCAAAAAGATGGGTGGCCCGCGAAATGACGTCCAAGTGCCCGAAGGTGACCGGGTCAAAACTTCCGGGGTAGATGGCGCCGCGCGGTTTCATTCCCACTCGATGGTTGCCGGGGGTTTGCTCGAGACATCGTAGCAGATGCGGTTCACCCCGCCGACCTCGTTGATCAGGCGCGCGGAGATGCGTCCGAGGAGCTCGTGCGGCAGCCGGACCCAGTCGGCGGTCATCCCGTCATGGCTTTGGACGACCCTCAGGGCGATCGTGTAGTCGTAGGTCCGCTCGTCGCCCATGACCCCCACGGAGCGCACCGGAAGCAACACGGCGAACGACTGCCAGACCTTGTAATACCAGCCGGATTTTTTCATTTCCTCGATCACGATGGCGTCGGCGTCGCGGACGATGCGGAGGCGCTCGTCCGTGATGTCCCCGAGGATGCGGACGGCGAGGCCGGGGCCGGGGAACGGCTGGCGCTGCACGATTTCCTTCGAGAGGCCGAGCTCGGCTCCGACGCGGCGCACTTCGTCTTTGAACAACTGCCGGAGCGGCTCCACCAGCTCGAATTTCATCCGGTCGGGAAGCCCGCCGACATTGTGGTGGCTCTTGATGAGCGCCGCCGGGTTGCCGGAGATGGAAACGCTCTCGATGACATCCGGATACAGGGTTCCCTGCGCGAGGAAACGGTAGCTGCCGGGGGCGGATTTTTTCAGGTCGCGCGCGGCGGATTCGAAGACCTTGATGAACTCGTTGCCGATGATCTTGCGCTTGCGCTCGGGGTCGCTCACGCCCTTCAGTTTTCCCAGAAATTGCTTCGTCGCATCGACGGTCCGCATGCGGATTCGGAATTCTCCGGCGAACAGCTTTTCCACGGCTGCGGCCTCGTCCTTCCGGAGCAGGCCGTTGTCGACGAATATGCAGGTGAGCTGGTCGCCGACCGCCTTGTGGATCAGCGCGGCGGCGACGGAAGAGTCGACGCCCCCGCTCAGCCCGAGGATCACCTTCCCGTCACCGACCTGTTCGCGGATTTCGCGGCACGTCCGGTCGATGAAGGATCCCATCGTCCATGAGGCTTTCGCGCCGCAGATCCTGTGGACAAAATTGGCCAGGATTTCGTGTCCGCGCGGCGTGTGGACAACCTCGGGGTGGAATTGCAGGCCGAAGATTTTGCGTTTCGTGTCTCCGATCACGGCGTGCCGGGAGTTCTCCGTGCGGCCGAGGGCGCGGAATCCGGCGGGGAGCCTGGTGATCTTGTCGCCGTGGCTGTTCCAGACATCCAGCTCGGCGGGAAGCTCGTGGAAGAGCGCGCAACGGGGGTCGCCTTTCAATTTTCCCGGGCCGTATTCCCGGCGTTCGGAGCGCTCGACTTTTCCGCCCAGGCCGTGTGCGATCAACTGCATCCCGTAGCAGATGCCGAGCACCGGGACGCCGAGGGAGTAGATTTTCCTGTCCACCTGCGGAGCCTTCGCCGCGTAGACGCTCGCCGGACCTCCTGAGAGGATGATGCCGGAAGGCTTCAGGGCGCGGATGGCGGCGGCTTTGGTGTGGAATGGGACGATCTCGGAATAGACTTGGCACTCGCGGACCCGGCGGGCGATGACCTGGGTGTATTGGGACCCGAAATCGAGGATTAGGATTTTTTCTCCCGGCGGGGTGTGGTCGCTCATGGAATATGGGGTGCGCAGACCGGCGGCAAACGGCCCCCGGCCCGCAGATGAAACCCGGGATCAGCGGTAGTCGGAGCCGAAGGAATCGTGAGTCGGGTTGTTGGGCACGATCTGGCCTCTTCCCTGGATGCCGTTCTGGAATTGCTGTCCGACGCCGGATGCACTCGAGTCGGCAACCGAACAGGCACTCAGGGTGAAGATCAAAACCGCGCTGAAGAACAAGATGACGCCTTTCATCCGGCAGAGAATAATGATTTGTTCGGGTATGGCAAACATGATTCCACGGGAAACCCTGCTGGGATTTTACCGGCGGGGGGTGTTCCCGATGGCCGGGCCGGACGGGCTGCGCCTCTTTTCGCCGGACCCCCGGGGAATCCTGCCGATCGGGGAGTTTCATATCCCCCACGGGACGCGGCGGGCCTGGAAGGATATGGAATGGGAGCTCCGCGTGGACTCCTGCTTTCCGGAGGTCATGCTCGCGTGCGCGGAACGCGAGGAGACGTGGATCGACGAAACGATTTTCCGGAGTTACGTCGCCCTGCACGACGTCGGCCACGCCCACTCGGTCGAGATCTGGAGCCGGGGCCGGCTTGCGGGGGGGTTGTATGGGGTCCGGATCGGCGCGGCCTTTTTTGGGGAATCGATGTTTCATCGCGTCACGAACGCCTCCAAGATCGCGCTGTGCTGCCTGGTGGCCCTGCTGAAAAAAGGCGGCTTCCAGCTCCTGGACACCCAGTGGGTCACCCCCCACCTCGCGCGATTCGGTGCCGTGGAGATTCCGCGGCCTGTTTACCTGAGGATGCTGGCGTCCGCCATCGCCTCCCCCGCTGATTTCAGGGATGCGACATTGTCCCGCGACACGCTCGACGGCCTGCTCAAGTCCAGGAAGCACCCGCCAGGGGAACTGTCGTGGGTTTGACTTTCGCCCCGAGACGTCCAGTTTCCGGGGACCCGGCAGCTATTTCGGGGCTTCGGCCAAATGCGAGGCGGTCCGGGAAAAATTGATCGCCAGAGCGCCGAGGATGGCCACCGGCACAAAGACGACGCCTGTGCCGAGCCCCGCGAGCCCCGCGCTCCCGAGGATCGCTCCCGCCGCATACGACAGCCAGACGGTGCCCGCCCGCCGCACGTCGGCCAGAGCCGGCCCTCCGCCCTCGATGACCGCCCGGGCCGCCGCCCTGCCAAACATGTCCAGCACCCCGGTCACGTAGGTTGTCGGAAACGAAGAGCAACCCAGTTCCCGCAACGTCGCGTTTTGCAGGCCCATTGCCAGAAGGGCAGGAATCGCTGCCGGGAAGCCGCTGCCGGGACGGACCAGCAGGAAAAAAACCGATAGCAGGAAGGCCTCCGCCGCCAGCAGCACGGCGCAACGCCGGTAAGTCCGCGCCCCGAGAATCCAAAGATACCCGAGGAACAACCCGAAAACAAAAACCGGGACCGCCAGAAGATGTGGCAGGCCCTTCAGCCAGTCGCCTTGGCCGAACGCCGCCCCGAACGCTGCGGAGTTCCCGCTCATGTGGGCCACGAACAACCCGCCCAAGGTGAGAATGCCAACCGCATCGACGCTCCCGCCGACGCCCGCGAGCAGGAACGCCTCGCGCGGCGCGCGAAGCGCCGACACGCCCGCAGATTCCGCGCTTTTCATGGCGTCAATGTTAGCAGCCTGTCGGACTTTTCCAAGTCGTCAGGCTTGGGAAAGTCCGACAGGCTGCCAGCCCCGATCCGGAGGCGGGAGAGAGGTGCCCGAAGCCTCTCCCTCCCGGCATCCGCGTGACGGGGTGCCAAGCCCGGCTCAGAGCCCGTATTCTGCGGGGAGGAATTTCTCCGCGTCCGCGAGGGCGAGCTGGTCGGCGATGAAGTCGTCTTCTTTTTCCGGCAGCTCTCCGACGGTCTCTTCGAGGTTGTCGAGCCAGTTCTTCTCGCGTTCGATGATGTGGAGGCAGCCGGATTCGCTGCCCTCGCGCAGGACGGCGATGGATTCGAGGGCGGCGGCGCAGCCGGCGCGGTAGTGGTCCTTGGCGGAGACAATCGCCTTCGCGATGCGGACGATGTTTGCCGGGGTGAGGATGTAGGCCTGCGGGTCGAGGCCGGCATCCGAGCGGACGGTCCAGCGCTGGTAGGTGGCGACGCCTTCTTTGCCGTCCTTGATGGCCTCGTTCATCATGCGGGTGTCGTAGATGAGCTGTTCCATGTAGCAGGTCGGGGCCATGCCGCCGAGGAGCTTGATGTTCTGGACCGACTCGTTCGACCAGGTGTCGCACGTGGCGGCGGCGATGTTGCCGAGCGGGCTGAGGTGTGCGCAGGCCGAGGTTTTTCCTTCCATGGCCATCGGGAACCCGGTGATCGCCTTGAGGAACGGGTTCTCGTAGCCGCAGTCTTTGCCGGGCCCGACCGCGCCGCACTCGTAGGCCACCAGCGAGCGCACGGCGCTGACCGCGCGGACGACTGCGGCGAAGACGCGCGGGATCATCTTTTGTTCGGCGAGGACCATTGCGGTGTTGGCGAAACCGCAGGCGGTGTCGCCGGCCGCATGGACCCCGTGCCGTGCCGCGATCTCGCTGATCGTGCTCCAGAGATACTTCATGTCGCGCGCGCCGACGCAGCACTGGGAGAAGATGACGGCCGCGATGTCGCCGTTCACGAGCGCGTCATCGTGCAACTCCTTTCCGCCGACGGACTCGATGCTGAGGAGCTCGGCCCCCTCGGCGGCCGAGCTTTCGAAAAGCTGGATCATCCGGTCGAGGAAATACCCGCTGCGCATTTTCGGCGGACGCACGAATTCCCGGTTGTCGTTCGGGGTCATCCGGAGGACGGATTTCAACCCGAAGGCCGTCTCGTATTTCCGCATCGCGTCGAGGAGAATCCGCACGATGGAGAGGCCCCATTCGGGGAATTCGGTCATCGGGGGGAGCGTTTCGAACTCGATCACGACGCCGTTGGCCTCGAGGTCGGCGGCGCGGAGCAGGGCACCGTTGATGATCTCCTGGTAGTGTTCGAGCACGCGCGGCATGGTGTCCGCCGTGATTGTCATCGAAGGCAGGGTGAAATTGAGCTCCGGATAGACCTGCCCGCCGCCGATGACCATGCCGGAGCGTGTGGTCAGGGGTTTTGGGGTGGTTCCGAAGACGAGGGATTCGGGGTTGTCGATGGCGAGAGTTTTGTATTTCATGGTTTGTGAGCGGGGTGCCCCGCATGCCAGGACTCTAGGCTTCCGCCGCGCCGGAGTCTTTCAATCTGGTGTAAAAGTTTTGGATTTTCGTGCGGGTTTCCGCGTCTCGCATAACAGAAGAAACCACGGGTGGACGGGTAAACGCGATCCAGAAAACAGGCTTTTGCTCCGCCCCCGTCCGTGTCATTTCGAGACCACAAGCAGGCGGCGGAAGTCGCGCGGCGAACGTCCGGCGATCTGTTTGAAGCGGCGGGCGCAGCCGGGGCTGAGGACATCTATTCGTTGGTTTTAAATATATTGCATATTTACTCATGGGGGGAGGTGCTAAGTATTCGAGCGCGGGACGCCTCCCCGCAAACAACCCCCTCCAACCCCCTGGAATTTCACACGTCTGCTCACAAATCGCGGAAAAATTTTTTCAGGTCCTGGCGCAATCGGAGTTCTTCGTCCCGCTGGCCGGGATGGACATGGTGGCCCGCGCTGAGGACGAAGAGTTCTTTTTTGCCGCTCAGGGCATTGAAAATCGAGAACTGGCCGGCTGGCGCCACGGCAGGGTCGAACATCGCGCACGCGCAATGCACGGGGATATGCACGCGGCGAGCGGCCACGGCGGCATCATAGTAGGCCAGCACCCCGATCAGGGAAGGGCATTGCGGGAGAAATGCCTGAACGCTGGCGGCGCTTCCGACCGATGGCAGTCTGAGCCGGAGCGGGTGATTCCCGAATGATGGGACATGAAGGTGGGCGCGGGCGACACGTTGATCCGACGCAAGGGCCAAAACCCCGATTCCCCCGCCGAAACTCGAACCCGTGTAGCCGACGCGTCCCTCGCATTCCGGGAAGTGACTCAGCAGTGCCGAGACCGCCAGCCATGTGTCATCCACGCACCCGCCCAGCACATAGTCCTCACGGCTGTGAATGTGGTGCAGGACATGCCAGCGGGAGTCCGGCGATAGGCACGGATGCAGACTTTTTCCCAGTCCTCTCGCGCAAGGGAAAGCGAGCACCGCATTCTCATAGGGCAAATCAAAGTCCGGTTCCGTCCGACCTCCGTATCCGTGTCCGATCACCAGCGCCCGCACAGCACGGTTGTTCGCGGGCTGAAGCACCCAGCCCCGGATCAGAACCCCGTCGGTCGATTGATAGGCCCAGTCGAAAACCCGCCACCCGCTTTTTTCCCGGCCCGTGTCAATCATCTTTGAACCATGATCGATGCTCAGCGCACGGGCGTGCCGTCGTTGCCAGAACACGTCAAAATCCGCTGGTCCTTCGGGTGCCTGCACGCGAAACAATTCCTCCATCCGATAGCCATGCGTCGGATCAAAGGAATATCCATGCTCAAGAGAGCCTTCTACCCCAAAGCTCATGGGGACGCTTCCATCAGGAGCTTCCAAATCATTGAAAGATCTCATCCCTTCGGCAGCTTCCGGTGCCGCGCCGGAGAGCGTCCGGTGATTTTTTTGAAGAGTCGCGAAAAATAATAGAC